>SXZD01000238.1 GCA_005788065.1 Burkholderiales bacterium | reverse complement strand
GTGCCGATGGTGGCGTACTTGAGTTTGGTCGACAGCGGACGGACAAAAAACACATCGCGCAACATCAGGGCTGCCAGCGTCATGGCGGCAGGCTCCGTGATGAAAGAACCGGTCAGCGGCACCACCGACATGGTCAGAAAATAAAGGGCCACCGACTTGTTCAATGGCATGAGTCCGGCCAGCAACTGCACCACCCATTTGGTACCCAGCAAAATGGGGCGACTGGCCGCAATCACCATGATGGCAAACACAAACATCGGTTCGCCGAAGTTTTGGCCATCGACATATTTGACCGCTGCATCCATGCCGTTGAAACCGACCAGACCCAGCACCAGCACCAAGGCCCAGATACCGAAAACAGCCTCAACTTCGCCGAAAAAATGCCAGAAGCCCGCATGATTGGGCTGGGCATGTGCCAGACGTTCAAAAATGCCGGTCGAGAAAGTGTGCAAAACCGCCAGAACAAAAACGGCCAGACAGAATATTTGCTGCGCGGAAGCTTCCACGTGTGTCCCCTTGTCGTCAGAACGGGTTACCGGAGGAACCGATACCCGATGTTTGTCTTTAATTCATATGCACTGGATTCTACGTGCAAAAAGCCTGAAGGCGAACAGGCGCAGGCACGATCGAACCCGACAACTCAGATATCCACTTCCACCAGATTGCCCCGCGCTTCCAGCCACGTGCGGCGCGCACCTGATTCGTTGCGCCCCATCAGCAGGTTCATCATGTCGCGTGTGGCCGCATCATCCAACTCACCCAGTCCTACCGGCAACAGACGACGCGTATCAGGGTTCAGCGTGGTTTCCCATAGCTGCTCTGCGTTCATTTCACCCAAGCCCTTGAAGCGCGACACCTGCGCGCCCGCAGGATCGATACCGTCACTCTCCAGTTTTTCGCGGGCCGCATGCAACTCGGCCTCGTCAAGGCAATACACCTTGCGCGCGGGGCGTTTGCGGTAAGCCGGCACATCGACCCTGAACAGGGGCGGACGCGCGACATACACATGACCGTTTTCGATCAGCCCGGGGAAATGCCGGTAAAACAGCGTAAGCAACAAAACCTGGATATGAGACCCGTCCACATCGGCGTCAGAGAGGATACAGATTTTGCCGTAGCGCAGCCCTGAGAGGTTTGCGTCTGCAGGCCGCTCATGCGGATCCACGCCGATGGCCACCGACATATCGTGAATCTCCTGATTGGCAAACAGCCGGTCGCGCTCAGTTTCCCACGCGTTGAGCACCTTGCCGCGCAGGGGCAAGACCGCCTGAAACTCTTTGTCGCGCCCCATTTTGGCAGAGCCGCCGGCCGAATCACCTTCGACCAGAAACAGTTCATTGCGCGAAAGATCCGTGCTTTCGCAATCGGTGAGCTTGCCCGGCAAAACAGCGACACTGGACGATTTTTTCTTCTCGACCTTCTGTCCCTCACGGGTGCGGATCTGGGCCTGCCGTATGGCCAGTTCTGCAATGCGCCGCCCTGCTTCGATATGGTGGTTCAACCACAACTCAAGCGCAGGGCGAACCAGACCGGCGACCAGGCGTACCGCGTCCCGACTGTTCAGACGCTCCTTGATCTGCCCTTGGAACTGCGGGTCCAGCACTTTGGCCGACAACACGAAACTCGCACGGCCAAACACGTCCTCGGGCAGCAGCCGCACGCCCTTGGGCAACAGCGCATGGATCTCGCAAAAAGACTTCACCGCGTTGAACACACCCTCGCGCAGACCCGATTCGTGGGTGCCGCCAGCCGGCGTGGGAATGAGGTTGACGAAGCTCTCGCGAAACACGCCGCCCTCCGCCGTGAATGCAAGACTCCAGGCTGCGCCCTCGCCGGCTGCAAAACCTTCTTCGACAGCGGTATCCACCTCAAGGTCGCCACTGAAAACAGGCGCAACCAACTCGGTCTCTGCCAGCGCCTGCTCCAGATAGCCTTCCAGTCCCTTGTCGAATTTCCAGACGGTTTTTTGAGCGGTTTTCTCAACGAGCAGGGAGACCGTCACGCCTTTGAGCAAAACCGCCTTGCTGCGCAACAGGCGCTCGAACTCGGCCTGCGGAAATGCGGCAGAATCAAAATATTTGGGGTCTGGCCAACAGCGCACGCGCGTACCCTGCTTGCGATCGCCCGACTGCAGGGGGCGCACGGTGAGGGCTTCAATGACATCGCCCCCGGAAAACACCAGATGCCCGACCTGTTTGTCGCGCGAAACGGTGATCTCAAGCCGTTTGCTCAATGCATTGGTAACAGAGACGCCCACACCATGCAGACCACCGGAGAAGCGGTAGGCACCGCCAGAGCCTTTGTCAAACTTGCCACCGGCATGCAGGCGCGTGAACACCAGTTCGACCACCGGCACCTGCTCTTCGGGGTGCAGACCCAGCGGAATACCCCGCCCTTCGTCTTCGACACTGACGCTGCCGTCAGCATGGAGGGTGACATCGATGCGCTTGCCAAACCCGCCGAGCGCTTCGTCAGCCGCGTTGTCCAGCACTTCCTGAATGATGTGCATGGGACTGTCGGTGCGGGTGTACATGCCGGGGCGTTGCTTGACCGGCTCCAGCCCCTTGAGGACGCGGATGGATGATTCCTGATAGGCAGTGCTCATGCGCTTGCGAGGTTAAAAATGACCGACGCAGTTTATCATCAAGCCTCGGAGACAGAGCCCTCTTCGCGCAGGCGCATGCCCAACTGCTTCATGCGGTAATACAGGGCGTGCGGTGTCATGCCCAGAAAGTCGGCTGCCTGTTTCACAGACCCGCTCTGTGAACGCAGCGCGGATTCGATGAGCCCTTTTTCGTACTGGCGCAGCGCATGCTTGAGAGACTGTTCACTGGCCGACGGCTGCGCTCCCGCCAAAGCCCTTCCATCCTCTCCCTGCCCGTTCGCCTCATCCGGGGTGCGGAATGCCGGTACAACGCCCTCGGAGGCTGCGCTTGATGGCAGGACGAGTGAACCCGAAACGGAGCCGCCCCCCGCCCCTGTTACAGGAGCCGGTTGCAGACCCAGTACATGACGCTCGGCAAAAGCCTTGAGTTCGCGAACATTGCCGGGCCAGCGCTGCGAAGCCAGCCAGGCCAGCAGCCCCATGTCGGCGGCGGGCAGGTCGACATTGAAGCGGCGCGCCGCTGATTTGCAGAAATGACTGAACAACAGGGGACTGTCGCCTTGCCGGGCACGCAGTGGTGGCAGGAAAATTTCGACCACGTTCAGACGGAACAACAGGTCTTGCCTGAACTTGCCCTGCTCCACCATTTCAACAAGGTCGAGTTTGGTGGAAGCCACCACCCGAAAGTCCGACACGATGAACCGGTGCCCCCCCAGACGCTCTGCCCCGCGGTCCTGCAGGGCCCGCAGCAACTTGGCCTGTGAGGTGATCGGCATGCTGTCAATTTCGTCCAGATAGAGCGTGCCCTCGTGGGCATATTCCAGTTTGCCCACCCGCGATTTGACCGCGCCGGTAAAGGCACCGGCCTCCACGCCAAACAGTTCGCTTTCGATCAACTGCTCGGGCAAGGCGGCGCAGTTGATGTGCACAAAATGCCCCTTGCGCTTGGACAATTGATGCACCCAGCGGGCAAACGTGTCCTTGCCCGTGCCGGTTTCGCCCTGTATCAGGATGTCGACCGGCAATGGCGCCACACGGGCTGCCATGTCCATGGCTTTGAGCATGGCGGGCGACTGCCCCAGTTCGAGCTCGCCTGTCCTGGCATCGACGCGCGGCAATTCGCCGTCCTGCCGCAAACGCTCACGCGCCCAAACGGATGCGATGCGCATGCGCGCCAGAAGCTCGGCTGCCTGGCGGGGCTCTTCGGGCAGGACCAGGGACGCATACACCGGCAGGTCGTGATAGACGTAGCTTTGCCAGACACGGTTGATGAGCCGGATGATGGTCAGCCTGGGGTTGATGCCCGCACGACTGAGGTGGGCGCCCAGCCGTATGCATTCTTCGACCGTGCATTCGGCGATAACCCAGTCGGCGACCACACCGCTGCGGGACAACAGAAGCTCGAGCCCCATGACGGAACACTCGACCCCCATCAGCCCCGCGGCCGCCTGCAGGGTGGCCTGCGCCTTGGGGTCCTTGACGCTTACAAGGATGGACTGCATGTTTTTTTGCGCCTGTGCGGATGGCTCACCGACACATCCTAGGTGGAGCCGGATCACCTGAACATCACCCCGAAGAAGGTTTTCATTGAATCGGGCAGGCCGGGTCAGTCACACAGGGCTTTGAGGTGTTCGCGGGCACGCGACAGACGGGAGCGGACAGTGCCGATGGGGATGTCCAGCTCCTCGGCCGTTTCCTGGTAGCTCATGCCCTCCAGAGCGATCATGGACACCACCAGGCGCATGGAACGCGGCAATTGTTCGATGGCCGTGCGGATGGCCTCCACGCTTTCTTCGCGCAGGGCCAGCTCAAGCGGGTCGGCCACCGTTTCCTCGTCAAAGAACTGTTCACCCAGGTCTTCGAGGTCTTCGAAGGTATAACGGTATTCCGGTGAGCGCGTGATGCTGTTGCGCACCAGGTTGAGCGCAATGCCGCACAACCAGGTTTCGGGGCGGGAGTCGCCGCGGAACTTGTGCCAGCAGCGGAAGGCCTCCATGAAGGTGTGCTGGACGATGTCCTGGGTGGTGTCGGGGTTGCGCATGTGTTTGCGCACGAAAGACATCAGACGGTTTTTCTGGGCACGGAACAGCTTTTCGAATTCGCGCAGGTCTTCAGCCGTACGCTCGTCGACCGGATCACCGAGCCCGTCGTCCATACGGACCGCGACACTGCCGGCCAGATGGGCGTCCAGCCCCGGCGGCGCCAGCATCAGCACATCTGCAAGCTGCTCCCCACCGACGTCAAACTCCGCTGCAAACCCGTTGTATTGTGCGACGCTCATTGCATTCTCCTTGAACATGTCTTCCCGAGACACTGTTCTATGTGCAGCAAGCGTGCCAGCCCCTTAAAAATCTCAAACCATTGTTTTTATTGAATAAATTTTTTTGGAAAAAATCAATTTTTCAGAATTTTTATAAAAGCAGCTCAAGCGATTTAAAAAATCTCTAATAAACAGGGATGTCGACGGAGGAGCAGTCCTTGCGCAGGACAGACCGGACGTTAAGCAACAGGGGAGCAACCCGCACACATGGCGCTATAATGCGCACGCGGTTGGAGGTAAAGCTCGCGATGTTCAACAGAACCGGGCTTGTCATTCAGCATCAATTCTTCCGGTCGCTCAGGCTCGCCATAGTTCAATGGATAGAACAGGTTCCTCCTAAGAATCAGATGCAGGTTCGATTCCTGCTGGCGAGGCCACGTAAATGGGTAGCCTGCCCTGCCTGAGCCGTCAGAGCTCTATCTCAAGTCCGTCGTAGGCCGTGACAACCTGCAACTCATGGATGCCGCGGGTGGCTTCCTCAAACGTACGGGTTTCTTCCAGCACCCCCTGTATGTGGGCATCACTGAAAATGGGCTCATGATGGAACAAAGCCAGCGTTTTGGCCTGCGCGCGCTGGCACAGCGCCACTCCAAAAATATTGCTGGAATGACCCCAGTCGGCTTTCACGCTGATGGAATCGAGCAGCGAATACATGGCATCGAACACCACCAGATCGGCGTCGCGGAAAAACTCCACAAACGCATCCTGCCCGGCCTTGTCATCAATCTTGTGCTCTGAATCGGTCGAATAGACAAATACCTTGCCGTCCTTCTCAAACCGCCAGCCATATGAATCGCCACCGTGGCGCTGAAGGATGGACAGCACCCGGACGCCCTCCACCTCAAACGGAACACCCGGCTCATGCACGACAAATTCGATGTTGGCAGCCAGTTGTTCAAACGTCACCGGAAAGCTGGGGTCACCCTGCTGGCGGCGGAAAGCAAACTCCACCTCTTTATGGCCGCTGTGAATGACGATGCGGTTGCCCGGTATGTAGACCGGCACAAAAAACGGGAAACCCATAATGTGATCCCAATGCAGGTGGGACATGAACACATGGTAAGTCTGCGGGTTTTTGGGACCGAAACGCTTGATCATGGCGTTGCCCAAGGGGCGCGCACCACTGCCCAGATCGCAGATGAAAGGGGTGGCAAAACCGGTTTCCAGCGTCACGCAACTGCTGTTACCGCCGAAACAGCCGCGCACTTCAAAAGGAAGTTCGTTGTCGACAAACGACTCGATGGCCGCATCCGACTCGAACGTGCGACCGGAAGCCAGCTTGAATGCCTCAACGATTTTGCCCCTGACGTCCTTGGCTGTCAGTGCCACTGGCAATGAGCCACGGGTGCCCCAGAATTGCGCCTTCATCCCAAACCTTCCGCAAATGTATCGGTATTTTTATGGTGGTACTGCGGCAATGTATCCATTTGTGGCGCTTGGGGCAACCGGACACAGAGCGGAAAATCTTTCTTTTTACTTCAGACCGATTCAACAGGAGTTGAGCATCACTCGATGGACCCTCTGAAAGACCAGTAACACGGCCGACCCCACAGGCCGTTCAGACGATCGGCATAGGGG
>SXZD01000237.1 GCA_005788065.1 Burkholderiales bacterium | reverse complement strand
GGCGGGTTTTTCAGCAGCGTGACCAGGTCGGACATCTGCTGGGCTGACAGGGGAAGGGGCGGAATGCCGAGTGCGGCGCGCTCTGCGACGTGCTGGCGATAGGCTTCTAACATGGGGACTCCCGTTGCTCGTTGGTTGCTGTTGAATGACTGACGACTACTGGGGCTTTGCGGATGGCTGCGGTGCTGCTGCGCCGGTGCCGCGCTGCAAAATGCTAGTGTGCTGCAAGGCTTGAAACTGCGCAACCGCGGCGCCCACCGTAAGTAGAACGGTTCTTGGCGACAGCGGCGGTTCACTGGCTTTCGGTGGCTGATGCGCATCCGCCTGGGATGGCGGCAAATGCCCCGGCAACCGGAAGACGGGAGAACCTGATGAGGTTCAAGTCTTATATATGATATATGACTTTAGGTCGATTGAAAAACCGAAGTGTCCTGCGAGCGCCACGCCTGTGGCGGCATGCCGGTCATGCGGCGGAAGGCGTGCACAAATGCACTGTGATCGTTGTAGGCCAGCATCCATGCAATTTCCTGCACCGTGGCACTGCCCTCTTTCAGGTGCTGCTGAGCCAGTGCCAACCGCACTTTGTCCAACTCTTTTTGAAACCCCGTCCCCGCCCCCTGCAAACTGCGCTGCAGGGACCGGCCTGACGTCAACAGGCGCTCTGCCACGCTCTCCAGCGCGGGCGTACCCGCAGCAATGGCATCCTGCAAAGCCCGGTACAAACCCGGGACAGGCTCGCCCTGCGTAGGCAAACGCACCAGCAGGCTTCGTGCCTTGTGATCCAGTGCTTCACGCAGCGTCGCGTTGGCCGTGGCAATGGGCGACGCCATTGCAGCCATTGGGTAACGGATGATCGACAGGGCTTGGTGAAACTCAACCGTACAGCCAAAAAAACGTTCGTAAGGCTGCACATCAACAGGTGCTGAGTTTACGAAGCAGACATAATCGGGCGTGACCTGATCACCGCCCAGCGACTTGCAGAATGCAACCAAACCCGCAATTGCACATTCATCCACCAATGGACCGGGGCGACCATTATCAACACCCCACTGCAGCGTGACATGACTCGCATCCGTGACAATCTTTAACGGATTGACGTTGTAGACCAGATGTTCAAACTGGCTCAGTCGCAGGCAAGCTTCTGCCATCGTAGCGCAACAACTGGCCATGTAGCCCAACAACCCGGCTTCGCGCAAACCAAACCGTGAGCCAATCAGCAAGCCCAGTTCCGGCTTGCCCAAGCCGCTGGAGACGCGTTGAAGCATGCTTTGCCAGTCGTTCACATCGATACGGCTCAACTCGCCTGCGGGGGGCTGCGAAATTCCAAGCCATGCCTGAGGCTGCTCGCCCTGCTCTGCAAGCCAGTCGACCAGCAACTGAATGAAGCTCGATGCGATATTGCCGCGAAGCATGCCGTGTCTCCCTCCTGTTTTCAGGTTGTGCCAACGGGGTTTGGTGGCTTCCAAACCCTCGTATATAGTGTCACCGATGCATTTTTTGCACCATCGTCGAAGCGCAACAACAAACAAAAAGTGACACCCGAGGAGACACACCATGCGACCGTCATCCGTCCCATCCCGTCTGCGTACGGCTCTCATTGTGAGCAGCATCGCTGCCGCAACATTGACGCTACCGGCCTGCGCACCCCAGCAACCCGCTGGCGAAATGCAGGGTTTCACCGGCTGGGCCATCAGCATGGAACGTGACCGTTCGGGACTGCAGCGCAAGACCATCAAAGTAGATGATTACGAGATTCCGTATCTTGAAGGTGGCAGCGGAGAGCCACTGATTCTCATTCACGGATTCGGCGGCAACAAGGACAACTTCACGCGCGTGGCAAAATTCCTGACCCCGAAAATGCGGGTCATCATTCCTGACTTGCCAGGTTTCGGTGCAACCGAAAAACGCCCGGATGACGATTTCACTGTTGAAAAACAGGCCGAACGTGTCAATGCGCTTGCAAAGGCGCTAGGCATCGAGAAGCACCATATTGGCGGCAACTCGATGGGCGGCTGGATTTCCGGCATCTATGCCAGCAAGTATCCGAACAAAACCCTGTCGGTCTGGTTCCTCAACCCCGCCGGCACCAAGGCTGGAACAAAATCCGAGGCACTGCTTCACTATGAAAAAACCGGCAAGAGCTTGCTGACGGTGTCAAATAAAGAAGAGTATGAGCGCCTGCTCGACCTTATTTTTGTGAAGCGCCCCAGCCCCATGCCCGACTTTGTCGTTACCGCCATGGCCGAGCGGGCGGTTGCCGACAAGCCGATGAATGACAAGATCTATGGCATCATCCGTGGTCTGCCGGTGGACATGCCTGAGCGTCTGCAAGCCAGCGGCTATGCCAATCCGGCGCTGATTGTCTGGGGCGACAAAGACCGGGTTCTGCATCCGGACGGTGCGGGTGAATTGGCCGCTGTGTTGCCGCAGTCCAAGACGATCATGATGAAGAACATGGGACATTCGCCGATGCTGGAGGCGCCGGAGCAGACGGCCAACGACTACCTAGAGTGGCGAAAGATGAAGTGATCGTCATCGCACGACAAGTGCCTTTGCGTCAGACGGCGTTCGGAGATCGACTCCGCCGGATCGCATCCGAAAAATTGCGCCCGACCGTGCAGCGACCGTCCTGGAGCGGATCAATGATCCGCGAAGGGCCGAAGCCCCGCGAAGACGGGGTTCGGAGGGCGTCAACGTTGAGGAGCGCAATTTTTGCGGGAGAACCGCCGGAGCGAATCCGGACGCCTAAAACGAAAAGCACTCCACTCAGTATTCGAACGACCGGAACAAACGAACGTCGCCCTGACATCTTGGCGTCAATTCACAAGTACGCATCGGTAATTTTGCGCCAAACTCCCACCATCAAAACATCCTGTTGCAGGTGGAGACATGCAAGAACTCTTCAACACCCTGTTGCCTTTCATTCACATCGCTTTCGGCCCGGACCCGGACTGGAAGCAGGTGTACCTGCAGGCACTCACCCCCCTCTTCCTCGGTGCCACCCTCATCGAATGGCGCCACATGAAGCGCATCGGCCGCGCCGACACGTTCAAAGGCAAGGACGTCGCCGTCAACATGCTGTTGGGTCTCGGTTACCAGCTGCTTGAACTTGTGTGGTGGGTGCTTTTCATCAGCGCACTGCTCAACGGCCTGTATGCCCTGCGCGTCCAGACCATTGAAATCACACCCCTTAGCTTTCTGGGACTGATGTTCGGCCTGGAGTTCTGCTACTACTGGTTCCACCGCG
>SXZD01000236.1 GCA_005788065.1 Burkholderiales bacterium | reverse complement strand
CCGGCTGCAGGTCCTCGCGTTTCAAGTACACTGGACGCCCAAGCCGTGCGGTCATTTGTGCGGCCAGCTCCAGCGGTGACTCGATGGCAACATCGTAAACCCTGGCATTCAGTATGCGTTTCAGATAATCCTGCCCCACGGGGCCTCCCACCATTGCGTTGTGCTGTCTGCATGCCAGAGGCCGCAGCCAAAACCTGCACTTTAACAAACATCCATGATCGAATCTGTCACGCTGTGGCTTGAACAAATCTGGGCACACCCGGTGTGGAGCGACCCGGCCTTCTTCGGCTGGGCTCTGGTGGTGCTGTTTTCCTGGGCGTTTCTGGCGGCCACGGTGCTGTCTTTGCCCTCGGAGGCGGCCTATCTGCTGCTGGTGCTGCACTATCCGGCCTCCCATCTGTTGCTGTGGGGCGTGGCATCCACCGGCAACTTTCTGGGTGGATGCACCACGCTGTGGATGGGCGCGTGGCTGTCAACCCGCAAGCCCATCGATTTGTCGCCGCGCGCACGGGACGTTTTACAGAAGTGGGGTGGCTGGGCGCTGTTGGGGTCGAGCATTCCGGTATTGGGCGATGCCATGGTGTTTGCAGCCGGCTATCTGCGTTTGCGCCTGCTTCCCTGTCTGGTGGCGCTGGGGGTGGGCAAGGCAGTCCGGTATGCGTTGCTGTCCGGGTTTGCGGCATAATTCCGTATCCACTTCACCTGCGTGACGCCCCGAACATGAATTCACCCCTATCCCGCCCGTTTCCCGCCCTGCACCGACAGACCGGTGGAACAATGGCCGGCATCATCCTGGGCCTGCTGGTAGGTCTGGTGGTTGCCCTCGGTGTGGCGATGTACGTCACCAAGGCGCCCATGCCGTTTGCCGGCAAGTCATCGACGCCTGCCCCGGCCACCAGCGCACCGTCGCCCGTCGAGGGCGCTGCGCCGCCCGACCCCAACACCCTGTTGCTGCCCAAAGAAGCGCGCGAGTTCATTCAGGCGCCCAACATTTCAGTCACAACGCCGGGCGCTGCCGGCAAAACCGATGCCGCTGCGCAGCCGTCGACGCCCGCAGCAACTCCACCAGCCGGCCAGGCTCCCGCAGCCCCCGCAGCCCCCGCAGTACTGTTTTTCCTGGAAACCGGGCGTTTCAAGTCTGTTGAGGATGCCGAGCAGATGCGCGTACGACTCGTGCTGGCCAGCGTTGAGGCGCAGGTGGTCGAAGTCGTGACCGATGCAGGGTCGCCTTTCCGGGTGCGGGTCGGTCCCTTTGCCACCGCTGAGGATGCCTACCGCGCTCGCACGCGTATCACCGAGAACGGATTTGAGGCTCGACTGGTCAAAGTAAGCCGTTGATCAAAAAACCGGTCATCAGGCCGGGCTGTTGTTGTGAGGAATTGATGAAATCCAGACGTACCCTGCTCAAAACCGCTGCCCTTGCAGCCGCCTCTGCCGTGCTTGCGGGTGTAATGCCGTCAGCATTGGCGGCCCCACCGGCCGGGGACAAGTTCCGCCGTCTGCCCAGTCCGGTTGCCACCGGTTCTGACGGTATCGAGGTGCTGGAGTTTTTCTGGTACGGATGCCCGCATTGCAACGAGTTTGAGCCTCTGCTGGCCGAATGGGAAAAGTCGCGGGGCAAGACAATTGTGCTGCGCCGGGTTCCGGTCGCTTTCCGCGAAGACTTCGTGGTGCACCAGAAGCTGTTCTATGCGCTTGAGGCACTGGGCAAACTCCCGGACATGCATGCCAAGGTGTTCAAGGCCATGCACGTGGACCGCGAACGTCTGATGAGTGTGGAGGCCATCACAGCCTTCATCGAAAAAAACGGCATCGACAAAAAAGCGTTCACCGATGCATTCAACTCGTTTGGCGTGGCCAGCAAATCGGCTCAGGCAGCCCAACTCGCCCGTGCCTACCAGATCGACGGTGTGCCAACGCTGGCCATTGACGGCATGTTCACCACCAGTGCCAACATTGCCGGCGGGTCGCATGCCGACGCCCTGGCGGTGGCGGACCAACTGATCGCACAGCGCCGCGAAGCACGCAAAGGGCAAAAACGCTGATGCAGCCATCCGTGACGGCATCGTTGTCTGCATCCGTGCACATGGATCGGTCGCCCGGTCTGCTGTGGTGCCTGTCTGTTGCGCTGACCGCTTTGGTGCTCGGTGCCTGCTCCAGCGCACCCAAGGCATCGCAGTCTCCACGACCCTCGGCGTCTGTGGCTTCCAAGCCCGATGTGCCCGGCAGCAGCCGGGGCAAGGGCGGCTATTACATGGATGACGGTCCCATGGATACGTCGGGCATCAACCTCGACGCCATTGCCGATGCCGTGCCCGCAGTGGAGCCGTTGCACCGCTTTGCCAACAGGCCCTACAACGTATTCGGTACCGACTACACGCCCCAGCAGAGCATTGACGAACCCTACGACCAGACGGGCATGGGTAGTTGGTATGGGCGCAAATTTCATGGGCAGCGCACCTCCAGCGGCGAAATCTACGACATGTTCGCCATGACGGCAGCGCATCCCACCTTGCCCATCCCCAGCTATGTCAGGGTGACCCATACGCGCAACGGCCGCAGCGTCATCGTACGGGTAAATGACCGGGGGCCTTTCCTGCACAGCCGCGTCATTGATCTGAGCTACGCGGCGGCTTACCGTCTGGGTTATGTCAATGACGGCAGTGCGCAGGTACGGGTAGAAAAACTCACCCCCACGCTTATTGCGCAGCTTAAGGGCGGCAAGACAGTGCCAGAGTCGCAGGTGTCTCAGGTGGTCGCTGCTTCGGTGATTGCTCCCGCCATTGCAACCCCCGTTTCACCAGTCAGCTCAGCGGTGAGTTCAGCGGTCAGTTTGCCTGTGGCCACCCCCGTCGATACAACAGCGGCATCACCGTCGCCCGCATCCTCAGCGCCGGTGGCTGCCAGCGGTTTTTTCCTGCAACTGGGTGCTTTTTCAGTGGAAGACAACGCGCGTGCATTGCTGTCACGCATGAGCCTTGAATTTTCGGAACACCTCCCCAATCTACAGGTGGTCAGACGCGAACCGCATTTCCGCTTGCTGGCCGGTCCCTATCGGTCCCGCGAAGAGGCCCAGCAGGCATCGCGCAGGCTCAAGGACATGGCCTCCATCGTGGCCGTGGTGCTGACGCCCTGACCCTTGCAGCGCGCAGGTCACTCTGCGCGCCTAACCCTTATCGGATCCCTCCATGGAACAATTTCACGGAACCACCATCGTCTCGGTACGCCGCGGACGTCACGTCGCCATCGGCGGCGATGGACAGGTCACACTGGGCAATATCGTGTTCAAAGGCACCGCCCGCAAAGTACGACGCCTGCACCATGACCGCATATTGGCCGGCTTTGCCGGCGGCACGGCCGACGCCGTCACCCTGGTTGAGCGTTT
>SXZD01000235.1 GCA_005788065.1 Burkholderiales bacterium | reverse complement strand
GCCGTGTTGATGATCACACCACGCTCGCCATTTTCATTCGGAGTCTGACGGTCCATCTCGGCGGCTGCCAGACGGATCATGTTGAAGGTACCGATCAGGTTGATGCGGATGACTTTTTCGTAAACGGAAAGTGGATGCGGACCTTCTTTGCCCAGCGTCTTGCAGGGTGTGCCCACACCGGCGCAGTTGATCAGCCCCCCGAGCGAACCCAGCGCCTTGGCTGCTTCAATGGTGGCTGCACCGTCGGTCTCACTGGCTACATCGCAGCGCACGAAACGCGCACGCTCGCCCAACTCGGCCACCAGCGCATGGCCGGATGTTTCATTCAAGTCAGCAATGACAACGGCACCGCCGAGTTTATGCAAGTGACGTGCAGTGGCTTCACCAAGACCTGAGGCGCCGCCTGTGACAACGAATACCCGATTGCTGATCTGCATGTGAACTGTCTCCTATCGTGTTTTATGCAATGGGTGCTTTTGTATCACAAAAAGCCTACCTAAAGCCGCTGGGAGGTTTCCTGCTCTTCAGTCCACTCGCGTATTCTTTTTCGCAGGGTCTTCAAAGCCTGCGCATGTATCTGGGACACCCGCGATTCATTCACACCCAGCACCACGCCAATCTCGCGCAGTGTCATATCGTGTTCGTAATACATGCCCAATGTCTGCTTTTCACGCTCGGGTAGTTCGCGGATAAAGCCGGCCAACGCATCGCGAAACTCTTCCTGCTCCAGCGTATCCATCTGATCGCCACGCAGGATGACGAGCTTCTCAACAACGCTCATGCCCTCGCCATCTTCTTCGGCCATGTCCTCGATGAACATCACCTGCCCGCTGCTGATGGCTGAGACTGCCTCCTGAAACTCATCTAGGCTCATCTCAAGCGACTGCGCGCATTCAGCCGATGTGGGCTTGCGACCCAGCAGATGTTCAAGCCGCTGCGTACATTGCTCGATCTGCCGCTGCACCTTGCGCAGCGAGCGCGACATGTGGTCCTGCTCACGCAGTTCATCCATGATGGCACCGCGAATACGCGAGGCCAGATACGCTTCGAAATTGTCACCATCAGCAGGGGTGTAACGTTCCAGTGCCTGCATCAGACCGATGGTACCGACTTGTATCAGATCATCAATTTCAACATTGGCAGGCAAGCGCTGACCGATCTGGTAAGCCAGCCTGCGAACCAGCGGATAATGCTGCTCAAACTGCAGCGTCTTGTCGAACGTGCCGCGACGGTTATACATGCACGGCCACCTTCACAGCGTCACCTCGCCACGCGGACCAGTGGGCGTTTGTGGGTTGCCCGTCGGCATCAAACCCCAACGCTGCCAACGTGAAAACCAGTCAGCCAGGCGGAAAGACTCTTCCATGTCACGCGGCATGGCCTGCCAAGCGAGATACACGGGGTCCACACGATGCAGGTCTTCCGGCACACGCTGCCCCACCGATACATAGGATAAAGGTAGACCGTTGCGCAACACGGCATCAAGCGTGCCGCCCAGTTCGCTGGCTTCGTCCAGTTTGGTCAGAACACATGCACCTGCACCCTGCGCTGCAAAACGCGCAATCACATCGCGCTGCACACCGGCCTGACTCGCCGCACTGAGCACGAGCAGTTTTTTGACGCCCAACTCGTCAAACCCGTTGACCATCGGGGCGATACGCGAATCACGAGGGCTCAAGCCCATGGTGTCGATCAGCGTCAGATGTGCGCCGTTCAGCGATGCGAGAACGTCACGTAATGCATCCACCGAGTTGGCCACATGCACATTCACACCGAGTACGCGACCGTAAATCTTGAGTTGGTCAACCGCACCGATACGGTAGGTATCGGTGGTGACAATGTTTACAGAACCCTTGCCGTGAGCGGCCAGGCAACGCACAGCGAGCTTGGCTACCGTGGTTGTTTTACCTGAACCAGTGGGTCCCACCAATGCATACAGACCACCACGGTCCACCAGTTCAGACTGATCGCAGCGTGCCTGCAATTGCAATTGCAGGGCTTCCAGTGCGTTACGCAGATACACATCTTCGCGCGAAGCAGTCGCAATGCCATCGAGCAGTCGCTGCGTTAATTCAGACGAAAAACCGGCGTGTGTGAAAGCCTCCCAAACCGCTGCACGGAGGGAATCTGCTGCAAGCCAGGAAGCCAGCGAGGAGGCCGACGGAGATGCCGGCGTGGATGCCGATGCAGCAGCGCGTGTACCGGCGTTTTCCGCGTTGGTATTCAGTGTGTGAACTGTTGTGGAGCCTGATGAAGATTGCACTGCAACCTGGTCAGAAAGTGCTGCAGGGCTCGCAGCCGCAGGCAACCCTGCTGGCGCAAAACCGTCGCCGGCATCCAGCGTGAACACCACTTCCACACCCTGCGGTGTTTGGTGTGTTGCCACCACAATGACATCGTCTCCATGCCGCGCCTTGATGGCCTGCAGCGCCTGCGCCGACGTTTCACCCAACTGCCGGTAAATCAAGCCTGTCCTCCAATCACGGCCCTCACGGAGATTTTGCGGGCCTCAGGAATTTCGCTGTGTGCCAGTATGCTCATGGTAGCCGATGCGCGGCGCAGCATGCGGGCCAGCGGATACCGCATGCGGTCAGGCACCAGCAGCACGGCATTCATGCCCTGCGCTTCCATTTTGCCGGCTTCCTGCGCGCAGCGCTGCGTCAGTGTATCAGCCAGACCCGGTTCAATCACCCATGTATCAGCCGTTGCATTCTGGTTGGACTGCACCAGAATGCGTTCGAGGTTGGGATCGAGCACCATCACGCCGAGTTCGTCCTGACCGGAAGCCAGATACTGGACGATGGACGGAGACAGTGCCACACGCACGGCGGCGGTCAGGTCGGTGGCCAACTGCGTGCGTGGCGCCCATTCCAGCAAGGTGTCGATGATGCTGCGCATGTCGCGCAGATGCACGTTCTCGTCCAGCAGGTTCTGCAGCACCCGCTGCAGGGTGTTCATCGGAATCAGTTTCGGCGTGAGTTCTTCCATCAGCTTGGGCTGCGTCTTGCTGAAGTGGTTGACCAACTCCTGCAACTCGGTACGTCCGAACAGCTTGGCTGCATTGCCCAGCAAGAGGTGCGACACGTGCGTGGCCACGACGGTAGCAGCGTCCACCACCGTGTAGCCGCTAAGTTTGGCCTGTTCGCGATATTTGCTGTCGATCCAGTAAGCAGGCAGACCGAATGCAGGGTCCACGCCAGCCGTGCCGGGCAGTTTCATGGTGACATTGCCCGGATCAATCGCCAGGAAATGCTTGGGCTGGGCTTCGGACTCTGCCACCACCACGCCGTTGATGAGGACACGGTATTGGTTGGCACCGATCTCAAGGTTGTCGCGAATGTGGATGGTGGGAGGCAGGAAACCGACGTCCTGAGTGAACTTGCGGCGGATGGCGCGCACACGACGCAACAGGTCGCCGTCGCTGCTGGTATCAACAAGCGGAATCAGTCTGTAACCGATTTCCAGCGCGATGGCATCTACCGGCTTCAAATCTTCCCACGAAGCCTCCTCGGGCTCTTTGGTGGCCTTGGCAACCGCTTCGTCGAGCACTTCTGCCGGCGGCTCCGTCTGTTTGCGTGAAATACGATATCCGCCGTAGGCGAGCAAACCGGCAAACGTGAGGAATGCCAGATTGGGCATGCCGGGGATCATGCCCATCAATGCCATGATACCGGCGGAAATGCCGAACACCTGCGGCGACTTCATGAGTTGACCGGTCACCTGACTAACGATGTCTTCGCCCTGCCCCACTCGCGACACCACCAAGCCGGCCGCAACCGAGATAACCAGTGCCGGAATCTGCGCCACCAGACCATCACCGAGGGCCAGCATGACGTATTTTGGTGCGGCATCGCCGAAAGACAGATTGTGCTGCAGCATGCCGACGGCAAGGCCACCCACAATGTTGACGATCAGGATCATGATGCCAGCAACCGCGTCACCACGCACGAATTTGGAGGCACCGTCCATGGAGCCGTAGAACTCGGC
>SXZD01000234.1 GCA_005788065.1 Burkholderiales bacterium | reverse complement strand
CGTAGACCGGCATGAGCTGCTTGCTCACTGCCAGCGTGACTGGGTGAAGGCGGGTGCCGGACCCGCCGGCCAGAACGATGCCTTTGCGACTCATGTTCAGGTTTCTCCTGTGGTCAATGCTGTCATTCAACAATACGTTTCAGGTCACGGGTGCAAAGCACCCGCCCGGGGGTTTATCGTATAGCGCCTGGCGCTCTGCGTGCTTCATCCCGGCGTGCGGCGTGCTTCATCCGCGTGCTTCATGGATGTCAGCCAGCAGGGCATCCGTCACCGCAGTTTTCCAGTCTGGTGGTGTCAAACCTGTTGCGCCCTGCAATTTTTCGGTGCTGAGCACCGACCATGCGGGGCGGTGCGCCTTGAAATTCATGGCAGCCGATTTTGCCCGGTTCAACACGGGTGCACGGGCAAGCAGCGGTGTGCCTGCAGCCAACTCGAATGTCAGCGCGGCATAGTCGTACCAGGTGGTTTGACCGCTGCTGGCTGCATGAAACATGCCCAAGGGTGTGTCGACACCACCGGCACGCAAACCAGCCCAATGCAAGGCCACATGAGCCAGCCAGTCCGCTGGCGTGGGTGCGCCGGTCTGGTCGTCGACCACGCCCAGTGTGTCGCGCTGATTGGCCAGCTTGATCATTTTTTTGTAGAAATTGTCGCCGTGTCGGGCGAACACCCAGCCGGTACGCAGGGTGACCGCATCGCAGCCGGTCTCAGCAATGAAACGCTCGCCCAATGCCTTGCTGCGGCCATAGGCGTTTTGCGGCTTGACCGGGTCGGTTTCGACGTAAGGACGGTTCTTGTTGCCTTCGAAGACATAGTCGGTGCTGTAATGCACCAGCAGGGCGCCCTGTTCGCGGCACAGTTCGGCCATGACGCCAACGGCATGACCGTTGACCTGCTCTGCGACTGCCGGCTCGTCTTCGGCTTTGTCCACGGCCGTGTAAGCGGCCGCATTGATGACAATGCCGGGCTTGAAACTGCGTAGCGCCTCTGTGAGGGTGTCCACGTGCTGCAGATCAATTTCGTTGCGGCCACAGAGACGGACCTCATCGAGCTTTTCACGAAGTGCTGCGGGCAGACCTTGCGCAAGCGACATCCCCACCTGACCGGTGGTGCCGATGATGAGCAGACGGGGGCGGGTCACGCGGATTAACCTGCGCTCGAGCCGGAGGCCTGTGCGCTGCTTGCGGCAAGTCCCTTGCCGTGCGCCATGCGTTGCGCATACTGCGCTTCCAGCCAGTCGCGGAACCCCTTGTCCTTGACCTGCTTGACCCATTCGCCGTTGGCCACATACCACTCGATGGTTTTGCGCAGACCTGTGGCGACGCTCTCGCGCGGTGACCAGCCCAGTTCGCCCGATGTTTTGGCGGGGCTGATGGCATAGCGCCGGTCGTGTCCGGGACGGTCTTTCACAAACCTGATCTGTGTGCGGTAAGACTGACCGTCCGAGCGCGGCTTGATGCTGTCCAGCGTGTCGCAGATGGTGTGCACAATGTTCAGGTTGAACGTCTCGCCAAAACCACCGATGTTGTAGCGCTCGCCCACGCGGCCCTTTTCCAGTACGGCCAGAATGCCGCGCACGTGGTCTTCCATGTAGATCCAGTCGCGCACTTGCATGCCATCGCCGTAAATAGGCAGGTCGCCACCGGCCAGTGCCTGCGTGATGACCAACGGAATGAGTTTTTCCGGAAACTGCCAGGGGCCGTAGTTGTTGCCGCAATGCGTGGTGAGTACCGGCATGCCGTAGGTTTCGTGCCATGCGCGCACCAGATGGTCGGCCGCAGCCTTGCTGGCTGCATAGGGGCTGTTGGGCGCGTAGGGCGTGTCTTCTGTGAAAGCCGGATCTTCCGGCTTGAGCGTTCCATACACCTCGTCGGTGGACACCTGCAGGTAGCGGAAAGCGGCCTTGTCTGCTTCATCCATGCCGTTCCAGTAGGCGCGGGCGCATTCGAGCAGGCGCAGGGTGCCTACCACATTGGTCTGCACGAAAGTCTCGGGTCCCAGAATGGAGCGGTCCACATGGCTTTCGGCTGCAAAATTGAGGATGGCGCGCGGACGGTGTTCGTCCAGCAGGCGCGTAACCAATGCGGTGTCGGCAATGTCCCCGTGCACAAAGGTGTGGCGGGGGTTGTCCATGATGGGCAGCAGCGTGGACAGGTGACCGGCATACGTCAGCGCATCGAGTGAAACCAGATGGAAGTCGTATTCGTCCATCAACAGACGGGCGCAGGCAGAACCAATGAAACCGGCTGTGCCGGTGACCAGAAGGGTGTTTTTCAGCACGGAGGTGTCTCCCGGCTTTGTGTTGTAATCTCCGGATTATAGCCCCCGGGCAAACGCTAGGGTAAACCTGTGTTGCCCATGCGGGGTGCATCAACCATAGTGATTCTCTTCGAAAAACAACCGCAATCCAACGGAGTCATGGGCATGCAAGCCGCGCAAAAGCCGCAGATCGTCTGGTTGGAACGCGACAGTTTCAGCATCGCGCTTCCCCGGCCCCGTTCGCCCCATGTATGGACAGAATACGACTACACCCCGCCGGAGAAGATCAATGAGCGCATGGCACCGGCCAATGTGCTCATCGTCAACAAATGCAAGATAGGCCCGCCCCAGCTCGACGCGGCCCCCGGCCTGAAGATGATCGCCATCACTGCAACCGGAACCGACAATGTCGATCTGAAAGCCTGTGAAGCACGGGGCATACCGGTCCGCAATGTCGTCAATTATGGCGCGCACGCAGTCGCCGAGCATGCCATGGCCTGCCTGCTCACGCTGACGCGGCATACCCGCGACTGGAGCGACGCGGCGCACGATGGCCGCTGGAGCGCATCGCGCTTTTTCTGCCTGCACGACTATTCCATGATCAGCCTATCCTCCCGCACGCTGGGCATCGTTGGCTCGGGTTCCATTGGCCAGCAATTGGCGCTGTTTGCACAGGCGTTCGGCATGACGGTGATCCGGTTGGAGCGTCCCGGGGCAACGTCCGTACGACCTGGTTATGTGGCTTTTGAACAAGGGCTTGCACGGGTCGACGTGCTCAGCCTGCACTGTCCGCTCAACTCCCAGACCCGAGGCATGATCAATGCTGAGCGCATCGCCACGCTCAAGCCCGGCGCCATCATCATCAACACCGCCCGCGGTGCGCTGATACAGTTTGAAGATCTTCTGGCAGGACTGGAGTCTGGCCATCTCGGCGGCGCTGCCATCGATGTGCTGGATGTTGAGCCGCCGCCGGCTGACCATGTCATGGTAAGAGCCCGTCACCCCCGACTTTTGCTGACGCCGCATGTGGCGTGGGCGACGGTGGAGGCTCAAACGACGCTGGCCACCCGGGTGCGGGAAGCAATTGACGGTTTTTTGAGCAATCGGACTAAATAATTCACAGTGACCGGCGTACAATGTCGGCATGACTGAAGACGACAAGACACCGGCGGCCGATGCCGCTCCATTACCCCTGTTCAGCGAACTGGGTTTGCACGCCGACATATTGCGTGCTGTGACCGATGGCGGATACACCACGCCCACACCCATCCAGGCAAAGGCGATCCCCGTCGCGCTGGCTGGAAAAGATTTCATGGGCGCAGCCCAGACAGGTACAGGCAAGACGGCAGGTTTCTCCCTGCCCATCCTGCAACTGCTGCTGCCCCACGCCAATACCAGCGCATCGCCTGCGCGGCATCCGGTGCGTGCACTCATTCTGACGCCTACGCGTGAATTGGCGGACCAGGTGGCTGAGAACGTCAGCCGCTATGGCAAGCACACCAGTCTGCGCAGCGCAGTGGTGTTTGGTGGCGTGGACATGAATCCGCAAACGGCCGAATTGCGCCGCGGTGTTGAAGTGCTGATCGCGACTCCCG
>SXZD01000233.1 GCA_005788065.1 Burkholderiales bacterium | reverse complement strand
AGCTGGGATACCAGCCCACGGTCGACCATCTGTGTGAGTTTCTGGCTGGGATGACAGGTAACGACACGGCGGGCTGCGATGGGACTCTCTTCGCCGGTGTTGGGGTTGCGCCCGGGTCGCTGCGGTTTGTCTCGCAACTGGAAATTGCCGAAACCGGAGAGTTTGACGGATGAACCGCATTCCAGCGCTTTGCGCAGTTCTTCAAAAAAAGCGTCAACGAAATCTTTTGCTTCGCGTTTGTTCAGCCCCAGACTGTCAAACAGCATGTCGGCCAACTCGGCTTTGGTAAGTGTCGAGCCCAGCACGGCGGCGTCCTCAAACTCGGGACGAACTTCACGCAGGGCGCCGGCGAGGCTTCTTTCGACGTTCATGTGACTTGGCTCTTCCATCATCATTGTGTCTTTGCAAGCAAGAAATTATCGCAGATATGCACCGCATGCGGTGCTGGCGGACGCAATCATTTGTTTCACGACAGATTCTACCTGAGCTTCTTCAAGCGTTCTGTCCGGCGCCTGCAAAACGATGCGAAAAGCGAGACTTTTCTCGTCCATCTGCAGACCACGACCGGGCTCGCGCGGCTTGAACTGATCAAACAATTGGACGGACTGCAAAAGGGACGCAGTCTCATCCGATTGTTTTGCACCGGCCACCAATGCATCGTGCACCGATTGACTGCTCACGCTGTCCTTGACCACAAGGGCAAGGTCACGCTGCACCAGTGGTTGGCGTGAAATGTCGGTACTGACAGGCATCGTCAAATGCTGCAGATACTCAGCCTCAATTTCAAAAACAACCGGGGCTGATGGCAGTTCATACTTTTGCACCCAGCGCGGATGAAGTTGACCGACGATACCCACCGCAGCGCCATTGATGCAAATGCTTGCACTGCGACCAGGGTGCAGGGCCGGATGCTCGCAACGGGTAAACGTGAGACCGGACTCAGCGGTGAAGGGCAGCAACTGCTCGACATCACCCTTGATGTCGAAAAAATCGACAGGCCGGGCAGCGCTGCCCCATTGCAGCGCATCGACAGCGCCGAATGCCAAACCCGCCAATTTGCGTGTCTGCGCAAAACCGGCCACGGTCAGGGGACCGTCGTGAATACTGGCATCCTTGCGAAAGGTACGCGCCAGTTCAAACAGACGGGCTCGCTCTGTGCGATGCGCCAGATTGTGCTTGAGGTTGGCCACCAGACTGCCGATGAGCGAAGAGCGCATGACCTCCAGATGACTGGCGATCGGATTGAGCAACGTAATGGGGTCTGTGTTGCCGGCGAAATCGTTCTCCCATTCGCGCTGCACAAAACCGAAATTGACGACTTCTTGGTAGCCCAGCGCAGCGACCGCATGGCGAATGTCGTGAAGGGTGCGCCTGGTTTCGGGCACCGCCTGCATGACGATGGGAGCCAACGGCGGACGCGACGGCAACTGGTCGTAACCGATGACGCGGATGACTTCCTCGATCAGATCTTCTTCGATCTGGATGTCGAAACGATAGGCCGGCGGAGTGGCCGTGAAAACGCTGCCGACCTGGGAATGATCGATCTCAACCTTGCAACCGATAGACTGCAGTACGGAGGCCACGCGGTCAGCTGACAGCGGCATGCCGATGATTTTTTCGGCACGTGCCAGACGCAGGGTAACGGGCGGACGCTTGGGCAGGCTGATGACCTGGTCATCGACCGGGCCTGCCTGACCACCACAGATTTCAAGGATGAGCGCGGTAATGCGCTCCAGATGTGTCGCCGTGGTGTCGGCATCAACACCCCGCTCGAAGCGGTGAGACGCGTCACTGGAAAAGTTGAAGCGACGTGCACGACCTGCGATGGCATCGGGCCACCAGAAAGCAGCTTCGAGATAAACGTCAGTGGTCTCCAGTGTGACCGCACTGCTGTCGCCGCCCATGATGCCGGCCATGGCCAGCGCACCGGTGCTGTCAGCGATGACGCCAATATCGGCATTGAGGGTGACGGTATTGCCGTTGAGCAACTTGAGCTGCTCGCCTTCTTGCGCCCACCGCACGGTGAGCCCGCCGCTGATGCGGTTCAGATCGAACACATGCGAAGGCCGACCCAATTCGAGCATGACGTAATTGGAAATGTCGACCAGGGCAGAAATGCTGCGCTGCCCTGCCCGCTCGAGCCGCTCTTTCATCCAGGCAGGCGTTGCCGCCTTGGCATTGAGGCCACGAATGACACGGCCGGCAAAACGACCGCACAGATCGGACTGGCCATCGGTGCGGATGGTGACAGGCAGACGTTCGTTCAACGCAGGCGCGACCGGCTTGATCTCTGGCGAACAGAGCGATGCTCCCGTGAGGGCGGCCACTTCGCGAGCCACACCCAAAACCGACAGACAGTCTGCGCGATTGGGTGTCATTTTGAGCAGCAACACCACATCATCGAGGTTGAGATAGCTGCGGACGTCCTGCCCCACCGGAGCATCCTCCGGCAATATGAGCAAACCGGAAGACTCTTCGCTGATCTGCAGTTCGCGTGCAGAACAGAGCATGCCACCACTCTCGACACCGCGCATGGTGGTGGGCTTGATTTTGAAATTGCCGGGCAGCTCTGCGCCGGGCAAGGCGCAAGGCACCTTGATGCCGGGCGCGACATTGGGCGCACCACAGACGATTTGCCTGAGCGCACCATCCCCTACGTCAACTTCGCAGACCGTCAGACGGTCCGCATTGGGATGACGCGCGGTGGACTTGACCTGTGCCACGCAGACACCGGTGAACACGCCACCTGCTGTGCGACGCTCTTCGACCTCCAGGCCTGCCATGGTGAGCAGTTCGGCCAAAGCCTCAGAGGACAGGTTCGGATTAACGAAAGATCTCAACCAGGATTCTGAAAACTGCATGTCGGTATCTCTTACACGGTCTGATGTGAAAACTGCCGCAGGAAGCGCAGGTCGTTTTCGTAGAAAAGGCGCAGGTCATTGATGCCGTAACGCAGCATGGTCAGACGGTCAGGCCCTACACCGAATGCAAAGCCTGTATAGCGCTCGGGGTCGATGCCCACGCTGCGCAGCACGTTGGGATGCACCTGACCGGAACCGGCAATTTCAAGCCACTTGCCCTTGTTGGGACCGGAGGTGAAAGCCATGTCAATCTCGGCAGATGGCTCTGTAAACGGAAAGAAAGACGGGCGAAAACGGATGGTGAGCGCGTCAGTTTCAAAAAAGCGCTGCAGGAAATCCATGAACACGGCTTTGAGGTCTGCAAACGAAACCGAGTCACCAATCCACAAACCTTCAACCTGATGGAACATGGGTGAATGGGTTGCGTCGCTGTCGACGCGATAGACGCGACCCGGCGCAATGACGCGGATCGGCGGCTTGTGCGTCTGCATGTAACGCGCTTGCATGGGCGATGTGTGGGTACGCAGCAAGTGCCCGCCCTGCACATAGAAAGTGTCGTGCATGGAACGCGCCGGGTGGTTTTCCGGGGTGTTCAATGCCGTGAAATTGTAGAAGTCGGTTTCGATTTCGGGACCGTCCGCCACATCGAAACCGATGGTGCGAAAGATGGATTCGATACGCTCAAGTGTCTGCATGGCCGGATGCAGACCGCCGGCACCACGAACCCGCCCCGGGAGGGTGACATCAACCGCTTCTGCAGCCAGTTGGGCCTGCAAGGCCGCATCGGCAAGCGCCTGACGCCGGGCCTGCAGCAACGATTCGATGGCCTGCTTGGCCTGGTTGATTTCGGCGCCGCGTGTGCGCTTGTCTTCCGGGCTGAGGGTGGCGAGGTCTTTCATCAGCGCGGTGATGGCACCGGACTTGCCGATGAACCGCGCTTTGGCGTCTTCAACGGCTGCGGGGTCGACCGCAGCGTCGAATGCGACGCGGGCCTGTTCAATCAGATCTTGTAGCGTGGACATTGACTGCATTACCGGGAATTAAAACAAAAAACGGGGTTCGCGAAGGAACCCCGTTCACATGCTGAGCGACTGCTTAAGCGGCGGCTGTCAGGGTTGCCTTGACTTGGGCAACGATGGCACCGAATGCAGCTTTATCAGTCACGGCCATGTCAGCGAGCACCTTGCGGTCAAGTTCGATAGACGCTTTTTTCAGGCCGTTGATGAAGGTGCTGTAGCTCATGCCGTTCTGACGCACTGCTGCGTTGATACGGGTGATCCACAGGGCACGGAATACACGCTTCTTGTTGCGACGGTCGCGATAGGCGTACTGGCCTGCGCGCATGACCGCCTGCTTGGCGATGCGGTAGACGTTACCACGACGACCACGGTAACCCTTGGCAGCGTCGAGGACTTTCTTGTGACGGGCGCGGGCTGTTACACCACGTTTGACTCTTGGCATTTTCTATCTCCTGACTGATTAGGCGTAAGGCATCATGGCGCGGACATGACCCATGTTGCTGGGATGCACCTCGGCGCTACCACGCAGATGACGCTTGTTCTTCGTCGTCTTCTTGGTCAGGATGTGGCGCTTGAAAGCCTGGCCACGTTTAATAGACCCGCTTGAGCGAGCCTCAAAGCGCTTGGCTGCGCTTTTTTTGGTCTTCATCTTGGGCATTGAATGCTCCTTGTTTTGTGCGGACAGGTGTCTTCTGCTGCGAAGTACTTGTAAAACCCGAACACACTTCTTTTGCTGGCTGCGCCACCACAGCGCAACCGCAACCTGCTGCCCTCAAAAAGATTATTTTTTCTTTTTGGGAGCCAAAACCATGATCATCTGACGGCCTTCCAGCTTGGGCATCTGCTCAACCTGACCGTATGCGTCGAGATCTGTTTTCACACGTTCGAGCAGGCGAATACCAAATTCTTGGTGCGCCATTTCCCGACCGCGGAAACGCAAGGTGATTTTCGCCTTGTCGCCTCTCGACCGAGCAGGCGGT
>SXZD01000232.1 GCA_005788065.1 Burkholderiales bacterium | reverse complement strand
GATAATGGTGCCCCGCAAATGACCAACGTGCATTTCTTTGGCAAGATTGGGGCTGGAATAGTCGACCACAATGGTTTGTGTATTCTGGCTTGGCACAATCAGTGCATTGGGGTCTGATAGGCAAGCGCTGGCTTTTGCTGCCAGCGCCTACCGGTGCGCAAGACGCGTTTGTGTTATCAGTGCTCATCGTGTGGCGTCCGTTTTATTTCTTCTTGCCCGGCAATGTGCCCATGTATTTGCAGATGATGCCCAGCATGATTTCATCGGCACCGCCACCGATTGAGCCCAAGCGGCCATCGCGATACATCCGGGAAATCAGGTTCTCCCACGTAAAGCCCATGCCACCCCAGAACTGCAGGCACTTGTCCGGCACTTCGCGCAACAGGCGACCCGCTTTGAGCTTGGCCATAGAGGCAAGCTCGGTGACGTCCTTGCCGGCGACATACTGCTCTGTGGCGTGATAGACAAGGGCACGCAATGCTTCCACTTCGGTCTTCAATTCAGCCAGAGTGAAGTGCACCACCTGATTGTGCAAGATGGGTTGCCCGAATGTATGACGCTGCGCTGTGTAATCTTTGGTCTGTTCGATAGCGTTGAGAAGGCCATCAACCGCATTCGCAGCCGCCCACAGACGCTCCTCCTGAAACTGCATCATCTGATACATGAAACCCATGTTCTCTTCGCCGATCAGATTGCTGCGCGGCACACGCACATCATCGAAATGGATGATGCCGGTATCGGATGCACGCATGCCGATCTTCTTCAATTTTTTCTCGATGGTGATGCCCTTGGATTTCATGGGCACCACAATCAGCGATTTGTTGCTGTAGCGGTTACCTTCATTGCTGGTGTTAACCAGCATCACCATGAAGTCAGCCTGCAGGCTGTTGGTGATCCACATCTTGGTACCGTTGATGATGTAGTCGTCACCATCCTTGCGCGCGGTGCTTTTGATTGCTGCGACATCGGAACCCGCGCCGGGTTCGGACACACCGATACACGCTACATACTCGCCGGCAATGGCAGGCGCCAGATATTGACGACGCAGTTCGTCTGAGCCAAAGCGGGCAAGGGCTGGCGTGGCCATGTCGGTCTGAACGCCGATGGCCATCGGAATGCCACCGCAATTGATGTGCCCCAATGCTTCTGCGGCAACGATGGAATAACTGTAGTCCAGCCCAGCGCCACCGTATTCAACGGGCTTGCACAAACCCAGATAGCCGGCCTTGCCGAGTTTTCCGAAAACTTCATGGGCAGGGAACATTTCCTTGTCTTCCCATTCATCCACATGCGGATTGATTTCGGTTTCAATCAGCTTGATGAGGTTACGCTTGATTTCGTGGTGTTCGTGGGTCAACAACATTTTTAAGTCTCCTCGGTAGTACAACAACTGCTCTTCATCTTTTGCCTGTCGATCGGTAGCTCAAGGACGAGCAACAGCAAATTGCATGGGGTTCAAATCGCGACGTCCTCCGGACATGCACACATCCAGCGTCAAACCGAGCACGGCGCGCGTGTGTCGCGGGTCAATCACGCCGTCGTCCAGCAACAGGCCTGATGTGTAAAACGCAGACGTCTGACGTTCAAATGTCTTGATGATCTCCGCACGCATGCCGTCAATGAAGGGGCCCTCGGTGGGGAGGCCTTTTCTGCGCGCAGCAGCCATCATGACTTCTGCCATTGTGTTGGCGGCTTGCTCAGCGCCCATCACAGCAGTCTTTGCCGTGGGCCAGCTGAATACAAAACGTGGACCAAAACCGCGCCCGCACATGCCATAGTTGCCCGCACCAAAACTGGCGCCGCACAAAACGGTGATCTGCGGAACCGTCGCATTGGACACCGCTTGAATCATTTTGGACCCGTGCTTGATGATGCCGCCGCGCTCAGCCTGTTTGCCCACGAGATAGCCCGTGGTGTTTTGCAGATACACCAGTGGTGTGCCGCTCTGGCAGCAGGTCTGGATGAAGTGTGTAACCTTGCAGGCGCCATCGCCGTCAATCGGCCCCAGATTGCTGATAATGCCCACTGGCTGCCCCATGATGCTGGCATGTCCTGTTAACGTCGCGGCACCGTAGTTGGCTTTGAATTCCAGAAAGTCGGAATCGTCCACGATGCGCGCAATGATGTCGCGCATGTCTACCGGGCGTTTCTGCTCGACCGGCATGATGCCCAGCAGATCTTCTGCGCTGTATCGTGGGGCTGGCGCATCCAGCTTCAACTGGCTTTGATTTTTCCAACCCATCTTGGCCAGCACTTCGCGCGCAATGCGAATACCGTCAGCATCATCGTCGGCCAGATGTTCAGACAAGCCGGAAATGAAACTGTGCATTTCTGCGCCACCGAGCTCTTCATCGTTGGCAATCTCGCCTGTCGCTGCTTTCAGCAAAGGTGGACCTGCCAAAAACGCACGTGCCTTGCCCTTGACCATGATGACGCAATCGGACAGTCCGGGCAGATACGCACCACCCGCGGTAGAAGATCCATGAACAATGGTGATGACCGGAAGTCCGGCTGCAGACAGTCGGGCCAGGTTATAGAAGTTTGAACCACCGTGAATGAAATCTTCAACGCGGTATTTCAACAAGTTCGCACCGGCTGACTCAACCAGATTCACAAAGGGCAAGCGGTTTTCCAATGCAATGTGCTGCATGCGCTGAAACTTCTCGATCCCCATCTCCTGCAAGGCACCGGCTTCAATGCCGGAGTCGCTCACGCTGATCATGCAGCGCACACCGCTGATGTAGCCAATGCCGGCAATCCCGCCGCCACCCGGGACGGACACATCCGGATTCTGGGAGTCCTTCAGATAACCCGCCAGCGAACACAACTCGAGAAAGGGCGCTCCGGCATCCAGCAGCAGATTCAAACGCTCTCGCGGCAGCAACTGACCACGCTTTGCAAACAGGCCAGCCGATTTTGCCGAGGTATCGCGCGTACGGGCTTCCAGCTTCCTGAGTTGTGCAATGTGCGCCAGCATGTGGGTTGCATTGGCTGCAAACTCTGCGCTGGTGCTGTCAATGCGGCTGTCAATCACAGGCATGTCACGCCCTCCGTCTTTTCGCTTCAGTCGTTTATTGTTCGTCGTAGCCGTCAAAAGCGGCGTTTGAATGGCCATTGCCTATCATCGGGTGGACACGCTTGGCATTCGGTGCAGCGCCATCAATCCGGATACAGGCACCTGAAATGAAAGATGCGGCAGGAGAGAGCAGGAAAGTAATGGCAGCAGCCACTTCAGACTCGGTACCCATGCGCTGCAGCGGGCAGTTCTTGTAGAGGCTTTTGATCATGGTGCGGGCCGGTTCCGGGTAGGTATCCATACCGCTGGAGGCGATCCAACCCGGTGCCACTGCATTGACACGCACGGGCGCCCACTCGAGCGCAGCCGATTCAGTAAAGTTCAGCATGCCTGCACGTGCAGCACCGGAGTGCCCCATGCCGGGCATTCCCATCCACATGTCAGCGATCATGTTGACGATAGACAGATTGGCGCCGTTGCAGTTGCCCGCCATGTGCTGGTTGT
>SXZD01000231.1 GCA_005788065.1 Burkholderiales bacterium | reverse complement strand
GAGGCCAATGTTGCCATACATGCACCGCCTAGAGCTCCACAAGGCTGTTACTGGTGCTACCGAGAATTTCGCATACATCCAAGCCGAAATGCATGCGCAAGTTCTTGCTTCTTCCAACCGTACTGAGATGGTTGAAAAGCAGGCTGAAAGAAATGCAGCGCGTGGAGTTCGAAGTCGTACGCGGCGACAAAGGCCTGCAAGCCAACAAGATCCGGGTGATCTGAGCATTCATTACCCGCTCGGGTCTGCCCCATGATCCGCCCTGCCATCCGCGCAGGGTGGATTTTGTCCACCCTTGTCCGGTTCAGTGAAGCGTACGACTGCCTCCGCGGCTTGCCAAATCGTACAACTCTGCCACTCGCCATCCGTTCATGAAGTGCTCGGTACCCAGGCCGCCGTCAAGCATGCCCTGTATCTCGCCCAGCACCCTTGCATCCATGCCGTCTACGAGCTGACGAGCGTCTGCTTCAAAGACAGAGACATCCATGTCAGGGGATTCGGTTTGGATGGAACGCAGAACATCAAACAGCAAACCCACGTCAGGTTTGCTGTGCTCCATACCGAAATAGGAAAAAAAACCGATCAGGTAATACGATTCAGAGGCCATCGACAATCTCCGCAAAACGCTACATTTGTCTAGGACAAAGATAGCGTATCAAAAGTTCACGCCGACAGCAACGATTTTCAGTCGAGCGCCTTTGCCACCTGAAGACCCAACGCACGGTCGACACTGCTGTCTGTCAGACCGCCTACTGCATATCCCTGCAAACGCAAATCCTTGTCTATCTGATGCGAAATGAACAGCGTGACTTCGCGCTGTCCCTGCACCCCTGCCACAGAGGACTGACGGTGATCATAAATCAGGCCGCTCTGCGTTTTTTTCGTCATCGCCAGCGAAATACCAAGCGACCCGAACGTTGTATCACGGAAGTCGATGGTTGGGGTATCACCCATCTTCTTGTAGCCGATAGTGCCGAAATAAGTTGCCTTGCCAACGACAGAATATCCATCGAACTGTACGAAATAGTCGCGTTCGCCGGTTCCCAAGCCCTGCTTTTCATCTGCGGTCGGAAACTTCACCTTGGTGACCAGATCCACCCCGTAGCCAGCCGGGTTGCGTCCGATATTGATGCCCAGAGAGGCCACCACGTCACCCAGACCCGATGCGCTGCGGCGGGCAACCGTACCTGTATTGCCACGCGTGACGATCGGAGTGCCCGCGCCGCCGATCACGTTGGACGGTCCGGTGATGCTGATGTGCGGCACGGTCAACTTGAGCACAGTATCAGCATTTTCCATTTTCAGAGTCAGCGGGACATACGTGATGTCCGTGTTTTGCGACCCACCAAACTTGCCGGAACTGCGGTCAACGCCAACAGACACCGACGTGCGGAACTCATCCGGATCCCGTTGGGCGGATGCTTGGGCAAAACTGTTGGTTGAAAAGACCACTGCGACGGCCGCAGCGGCACCTGCGGTCCATCCAAAAAGGCGGGGGCGATATGAAATGCGCAAATCCATGGTGTCTCCTGAGTTCTTGTGCGCCTATTATGCGTCAACGCTCACCCGTGATGCCACCATCCTCCTATAAATTGTCGCGGCCTGGGTACGACTGCTGGCATTGAATCTGGCAAACACATCGGTCAGGTGGTGCTTGACGGTATCTGGACTCAGATCCAGACGTTTGCCGATTTCCTTGTTGCTGTAACCCATGGTCACCAGTTCCATCAGCGTTTTCTGTGACGGGCTCAATTCGATCACCTGAGACCCCGTCACGGTCATCTGACTGATACCCTTCAGGCCAGATAATGCAGCAGACTCCAGCGAGCTCTGCATGCGCCAGGTCGGAGACAGGCCAACTGCAATCATCACATCTGCAATCTGCTCGACGAACACCTGAAAATCACTGTTTTTGTCCAGCCGCCAGAGATTTTTTGCAGGATCATCCACCGTGCTTTCGAGGAACGCTTCATCCGCCGTTGCAACAATCAGTGGCAAAAACTCGTCCACTGCCCGCAAGGTATGCACGGTCTCAAAACCCATGCTGTCGCCCAGATTCAGGTCTGCAATCACCAGATCCGGAAGATATTCACAGTAAATCTCCTCAAACCCGGCCAGGCTGTCCATGCGACGTATGTCAGTGCCGGGCGCAACCAGGCTCACCACGTCGCAGATACTGGCTGCAAACATGGGGTGGTCTTCGATGATCAGGACACGGGCAGCGGCCGACATGCGCTTGGACTCCTTCGAGATTGACAGACTGTAACGAACCGGAAATTCGTTTACACGATGTCACATTGTCCCGGCATGGCCCAAAAGTCGTACCCCCCCGTTAGGGTCACGTGCATCAAAGACACAGGGTTTTGCTGCCATGTCGCGCCATATCGGTCGGCAAAGCGTTTGGGGTAGCTCTCCTCGCCGACGGTCGGGCGACGGGGAGGTGCCCATGCGGGGAGTGGGATGGCGTAAGGCAAATTCTTACAGTGCCTCATCAGCAATCGCTTTTGAAAGCACTCCATGAAACACCGTCTGCTTGCCATCGCCCTCACCGCTCTGCTGAGCACACTTAGTCTGGAGGCGGCTGCCCGTGACCGCATCATCGTCAAGTTCCGCGACGATGTGTCAGGACGACTGCAAACATCGGAGGCGGCAACAGCACGCGCTGCCGGCATCATGCAGGCCAACACGCCGGATGCCCGCTGGGTACGTGCCCGTGACCTGAACACACACATCTATCGTTTCGAGCGCGCTGGCAACACCTCAGGCGACCTGCAGGCCCATATCAACCGTCTGAACAGTGATCCGCGCGTGGAGTACGCCGTCATCGACCGTTGGGTGCAGTCCAATGCCACATCCAACGACACGTTTTTCCGTGATCAATGGGCATTGGCCGCACCTGCCTCATCAGCAGGAGGCTCCAACTTCACCGGCGCCTGGGACAAATTCAGGGGCACCGCATCCACGGTAGTGGCTGTCGTGGATACCGGCGTGCTTCGCGACCATCCAGACCTCGTGGGTCGACTGTTGCCCGGCTATGACCTCATCGACAGGGCTGCGGTGGGCAACGATGGCGACGGTCGGGATGCCAACCCGTCAGATCCCGGCAGCTGGGTCAGCGCGGCAGACCGTCAAACGTCGGAATTCTCCCAGTGCAGCGAGAGCAGCAGCTCGTGGCATGGCACCTACGTAGCCGGCCTGATTGCAGGCAACACAGGCGATGGCGTCGGAACCGCAGGTGCCAACTGGAATGCCCGTATCCTGCCGATCCGGGCACTGGGCAAGTGCGGCGGTTACCTGTCTGATGTGATGGACGGCGCGCGCTGGGCCGCCGGCATCTCAATCCCCGGAATTCCCAACAACCCGACACCGGCTGTCATCATCAATATGAGTCTCGGGTCGCCCGGCGCGTGCGACAGCGATACCCAGTCAGCCATCAACCAGATCAATGCGCGGGGTGCCGTGATTGTGGCAGCAGCCGGCAACGGCAGTGGCGCGATTGATTCCCCCGCCTCGTGCGGCGGCGTCATCGCCGTCGGTGCGGTGGACGAAGACGGACTGCGTGCAGGCTACAGCGCGCTGGGCAGAGCCATGACACTGATGGCGCCCGGCGGCGACTTCACGCCGATGACCGGGCCGGGCAACACAGGGCGTACAACACCGGAAACCAACGCATGGTTCAACAAAGTGGGCACCAGCTTTGCAGCACCCATGGTCAGCGCTGCCCTGTCCCTGATGCATGGCATCACCGGGCGCATCAATTTCAACGATGCGCTCAATTCACTGCGCAGCAGCGCCCGCGCCTTTCCCTCCCGGACCAACGCCGCCGTCTGCACCGAGAGCACGGGCAGGGCAAAGTGCGTGTGCACAAGCAACGTTTGCGGCGCCGGCCTGCTGGATGCCAATAACCTCGTCAATCAGGTGCGGGCGGGCATCACGTTGTCCAATGCCACGTTCACCCAGAGCAACGGCAACTGGGTACTGGACTCCAGCAACAGCGTGGCTGCCAGCGGTCGCGCAGTAGTCAATCACACGTGGGTGCAGATCGCCGGCCCGCAAACGGTCCGTCTGACTGCGTCAGGCGTCCCGGGTCGCATGCAGGCGGTAGCACCGTCCTCAGCTGGTGAATACATTTTCCGGGTCACAGTGGAAGACAGCGCTGGCGCATCCCATCAGAGCACGGTGGCCCGTACGGTCGGCGTGTCTGAACTGGCTGACAACGGCGGGACTGCCACAACCCCCGGCAACGGGTCGGGCGGCGGCATGGCCGGTGGCGACTCACAGAACACCCCGGGCGACACCACCACGACCACACCGATTGCAGGCGGCACCAGCGGCGGCGGAGGTGGCGGCTCCCTGCCAGCCTCGGGCGTGCTGGCCCTGCTGACAGGCATGATGCTGCTGCGTCAGTCGTGCAGAAAAGTGGTGAAGGCCTGAACCGGCTCACGCTCTGAACGCAGGCGGTTTTCAACTGCCTGCGTGTCTTCATATCCCAGAGACATGCCGCAAACAACCTGCTCATGCGCCTCAAAGCCCAAGACGCGGGCAATCGTCATCGGAAACTCTGCAAAAGCCGCCTGGGGACAGGTATGCAAGCCGCGCCCCCGTGCAGCGGTGGCAATGGCCTGCAGAAAAAAGCCGTAGTCCAACCAACTGCCCTGCCCCAGCCGCCGGTCGATTGAAAAGATCAGACCGACTGGTGCACCGAAAAACCGGAAATTGCGTCCCATCTGGGCATGCATGGCCGCCTTGTCGTCCTTGGCGATGCCCAGCAGCCTGTACAGCTCAAAGCCCAGCTTGCGTCTGCGGTCCACATAGGGACTGAACCACTGGCGGGGATAGTAATCGTACTCAGCCTTGTCGGTTGTCGGCCCGTTGATGGCATTGTATTCAGCCATGATGGCGTCTCCGAGCCGCTGAAGGGCCGAGCCGGTCAGCACCCGCACCCGCCACGGCTGGGTATTGGTGCCCGATGGCGCACGGGAGGCCACCCGCAGAATATCCTCAACCACATCGCGCGCCACAGGCTCCGGTAAAAATGCCCGCACCGAGCGGCGACTCGTGAGGGCTTCATCGACGCAGCGGCGGAGCGTGTCGGGTTCTGCGGAAAATTCAAAAGAATCGCTCATGGTTTTCCAGTCGTCTGGCTTGGTGGTTTGGATGGGGTGGTGACCAGCGCCACCGCGGACAGCGCGATGATCATGCCAGCGATCGCAGTCCAGCTCAGTTTCTCGTCAAACAGCAGCCAGGCCAGCATGGCCGTCACCGCCGGGGTCAAATAAAAGAGGCTGGACACGCGTGTGGCATTGCCGCGTCGTATGAGCTCAAACAGCAGCGCAATTGCACCGATGGACAGGCCGAGCACGGCCCACACATAGGCGATGGTTACATCCAGATTGATCGTGAAGGGCTGCCCCTGCTCCAGCCAGACAGCCAGCGGCATGGTCAGCAGACCGGACGCCAGATACTGGATGAAGGCACCGGTGCGCGTATCAAAGGCGCCACAACGGTACTTCTGCCACAAGGTGCCCGCCGTGATGGAGACCAGTGCCAGTACGATGCAGGCCAGATTGTCCCAATGAATGCCGTCGACCGACCATTTGGTCGACACCGTGATGGCAACGCCGGAAAAGCCGATCAACAGCCCCAACCACTGCCGGGTGGTCACAGACTCGCTGAACCAACCGGCCGCAATACCGGTCAGCAGGGGCTGCATCCCCACGACCAACGCGGAAATACCGGCTGGCAGCCCCAGCTTGATGGCCATCCACACGCCACCGAGGTAGCCTGCCTGCAGCAGCAACCCCGCCACCGCAATGTGCCTGAATTGCGCCATGGCAGGCCAAGGCGCCTTTTGCAGCATGACCAGCGGCAACAAGACCACACAGGCACCTGCATAACGCCAGGACAGGAATGTCAAGGCAGGCGCATGCGGCATGGCCAGACGGGCAATGATGAAACCGGTGGACCAGATGAAGACAAACAGCCCCGCAATCAGCGCCGTGTTGCCGCCGGGCTGCGCCGCGATGACTGTCGGCGCAGTTGCCGCATTGCCATGTTCTGAGTTTTGCATAGATGGGACTTGTTTTTCTTACCGACCTGCAGCCGGCTGCTCCAGAGAAAGCCATTGTCGCTGAAATTGAGCCAGGCGTGAGACGCTGTTGACCTGAATGTCCACCATGGCACTGAGGTCTTTGCCGTATCCGCCCGCCATGCACATGGCCACCGGCAAGCCCCGGCGCAAGCACCAGTCAAACACCATGATGTCCCGTCGGGCAATGCCGTCGGCCGTCACGCCCAATCGCCCCAACCGGTCGTTTTCATGGACATCGACCCCCGCCACATAAACGACCGCATGCGCGCTGAAGCGCCTGTCCACCTGCACCAGCGCCTCCTGCAATGCCTGCAGGTAGAGCTCATCCGTGCAACCTGAGGGCAACTCGACGTCCAGATCGCTCCGCGCACGCGTGAAGGGATAATTGTCCCGCCCCTGCAGGGACAGGGTAAAAATGCTGCTGTCACCGGCGGTGATGGTAGCTGTGCCATCGCCCTGATGCACATCCAGGTCGATCACCAGCACATCCATCCGCCTGCCCTGCGCGGCTTCCTTCTGCTGCAGGGAACGGGCCGCCACGGCGATGTCATTGAACACACAAAAGCCCGAGCCTGCCGCGGCATGCGCGTGATGGGTACCACCGGCCAGATTGACTGCAGCGCCCTGCGTCATTGCCGTTTCGAGTGCGGCCACCGTCGCACCCACTGAGCGACGCGAACGCTCCACCATAGGCGCAGACCATGGAAATCCGATGTCCTTCATGATGCGGGCATCAATACTGCCGTCGATGATGGCACTGACATAGGCCGCATCGTGCGCCAGCAGCAGCTGCCCATCGGTGGCGGCCGGTGCCTCCTGTATGCAGACCCCAGGCAGACGATCTGCAATTCGCTCGCGCAACCATGCGTACTTGGCCATGGGAAAGCGATGACCGGCTGGCAACGGCAGTACGAAATGATCTGCATAGAAAGCGCACAGGCCACGATGGACCATCTTGACCCCCTTGTTTTGTTGCGCCGCACAAAATACTGCTTGACAGACTGAATTAAAACTCTACAATGCGAGTTGTTGCGTTGCACAACCGCGCTGCGTAAAGTTTAAATCAAGCACCAACCAAGCACTATCTCAGGAGTTGACATGTATACCCCCGAACAGCTGATCGCATCCCAGAAAGAACAGATTGAAGCCTTCCTGGCCCTGAGCCAAAAATCGTTCGCTCAGGTTGAAAAACTGGTCGAGCACAACCTCAGCACAGCCAAGGCCAGCCTGGAAGAAACGGGCGACCGCCTGCGCGAAATCCTGAACGTCAAAGACGTGCAGGAACTGGTCAACTTCAATTCCGGTCTGCTCCAGCCCACCCTGGAAAAGGCTGTGGCCTACAATCGCGGTCTGTACCAACTGGGCACCGAAGCCGGTACCGACGTGAGCAAAATGGCCGAAGAAAACCTGGCCAAAATGAACAAAGCCATCGCCACTGCGGTAGACACCCTCTCCCGCAACGCACCGGCTGGTTCAGAGTCCGTGGTTGCCATGATGAAGTCTTCTGTTTCTGCTGCCAACAACGCATTCGACAGCTTCACCAAAGCGGCCAAGCAAGCCGTTGAAAGCACCGAAGCCAACCTGAACGCTGCTGCAAACGCCACCATCAAGGCCGCTAACGCTGCCACCGGCACTGCAACAAAGTCCAGCAAAAAAGCAGTCTGAGCAACACTTCACTGACCTGCGCCTCCGGGTGCAAGTCTCTGCTGTAGTGCAAAAAACCGGTTCAATGCCCACGCATTGCGCCGGTTTTTTATTGTTCCTACCCCCCTAAAATCATCGCTGCAGCGCGTTCTGCAATCATGAGGGTCGGAGAGCACGTATTGCCCGACGTGATGGACGGCATCACGGACGCGTCCACAACCCGCAGGCGTCCCACCCCCCGGACCTGCAGCCGGGTATTGACCACCGACAGCGTTTCATCATCGCGCCCCATCCGGCAGGTACCGACCGGATGAAAAATGGTCGTACCGATATCACCCGCCGCACGGACCAATTCCGCGTCGCTCTGCAGTGTCGAGCCCGGCAGATACTCCGTCGGTTTGAAATCTGCCAGAGCCGACTGCTCCACCAGTTTGCGCGTCAGACGCAAACTCTCCACTGCCACATGCCGGTCTTCTGCGCTGGCCAGATAATTAGGCGCAATCATGGGCGCCTGCTTGAAGTCCCGGCTCTGGATATGCACATGCCCACGCGAAGTCGGACGCAGGTTGCACACACTGGCGGTGAAGGCATTGAAGGCATGCAAGGGTTCGCCAAACCGGTCCAGCGACAGAGGCTGTACATGGTATTGCACGTTGGGAGTCGCTTCGCGATCATTGCTGCGGGCAAAAATGCCGAGCTGTGACGGCGCCATGCTCATGGGGCCTGTACGCTTGGTCAGGTATTCAAATGCCATGCGCAGCTTGCCGAAATTGCGCTGCATCAAGGTGTTCAGCGTCTCCACGCCCTCCACCTTGAACACCATGCGCAGTTGCAGGTGGTCCTGCAGGTTTTCCCCGACACCGGGCAAGTCCAGCCGCACCGGAATTTTCAACTTTTCCAGATGTTTTTTCTGACCGATGCCTGACAACTCCAGAATCTGAGGCGACCCGACGGCGCCTGCGCACAGGATGACCTCTTTGCGTGCAAACACCTTTTCTTTCACACCCATGCGCTCGAAAAAAACACCGTGGCATACCGGGTCGCCGGGGCCTTCCTTGAACAACAGGCGCCTGACCTGAGACTGCGTGACCACCGTCAGATTTTCGCGCTTCATGGCCGGCTTGAGAAATGCAGTGGACGCACTGCACCGGATGCCCGAGCGCTGGTTCACCTCAAAATAGCTGGCACCAAAATTGTCGCCCCGGTTAAAGTCATCGGTACGAGGAATGCCGATCTGACCGGCCGCTTCGATGACATGTTCCAGCAGCGACCACGACAGGCGCTGCTTTTCCACGCGCCAAGGACCGGCTGCGCCGTGATGCTCAGTCGCACCCGCATGATGACCCTCATGGCGCTTGAAATACGGCAGCACCTGATCCCACGTCCATGACAGGTCGCCGGTGGCTTCGGCCCAGCGGGCATAGTCGGCCATTTGACCCCGCATGTAGATCATGCCGTTGATCGATGAACTGCCACCGAGTACGCGACCACGGGGATACAACAGAGACCGCCCGTTCAGCGTTTTTTCGCTGCGGGTGCGAAACTGCCAATCCGTGCGCGGATTGCCGATGCAGTACAGATACCCCACGGGAATCTTGGTCCAGATGTAGTTATCCGTCCCGCCTGCCTCGATCAGCAGCACATCTGTCTGCTGATCCTCTGACAGACGGTTGGCCAACAGACACCCTGCCGTACCACCGCCCACTATGATGTAGTCAAACGTGTCTTTGCGACCCGCAGTCAATGCCACTTCGAATGCCTCTTGTATTCCGGTGCGATGAGCGTTACGCCCACCGGACGCGCTTGAGAAAATGTCTATGACTTTACTTGGCCACTGGCATGGTGAACTCAGGCCCCTGCCTTGAGCCATCCGGCCAGCGCTGCATCACGCTCTTGTAGCGGGTGTAAAAGCGGATGCCCTCTTCGCCATAGGCGTGGTGATCGCCAAACAGCGATCGCTTCCAGCCGCCAAACGAATGCCACGCCATGGGCACCGGGATGGGTACGTTCACACCGACCATGCCGATCTGCACACGGCGCGTGAATTCGCGTGCCACCGCGCCGCTGGCGGTGTAGACAGACACACCGTTACCGAACTCATGCGCATTGATGAGATCTACCGCTTCGGCCAGCGAGGCAACCCGCACCACTGATAATACCGGCCCGAAAATCTCTTCACGGTAAATCTGCATGGCAGGCGTCACATCATCAAACAGTGTGCCGCCAGTGAAGAAACCTGCTGTGTTGCGACAGGCATGCTGACGGCCGTCTATCACCAGTCGGGCACCTTCCTGCACGCCTTTTTCGATATAGCCTTCCACTTTGTCGCGGTGTGCTGCGGTTACCAGTGGCCCCATTTCCGAGGAGGCCTCTTCACCGCTTCCGATATTGAGCACGCGCACCTTGTCGGCCACGCGCGCAACCAATTCGTCGGCCACATCGCCCACCGCAACTGCAACTGAAATGGCCCTGCAACGTTCGCCGGCAGAGCCATAGGCCGCACCGATCAATGCATCCACAGCCTGATCGATATCCGCATCTGGCATGACCACCAGATGATTTTTGGCGCCACCGAGCGCCTGCACACGTTTGCCGCGCAGCGTGCCCTCACGGTGCACATACTGGGCAATGGGTGTGGAACCGACAAACGACACGGCTGCTACATCAGGGTGCTGTAACAGCGCATCAACGGCCTGTTTGTCGCCTTGCACCACGTTGAACACCCCATCAGGCAAACCGGCCTGAGCCAGCAAGTCCGCAATCATGAGCGAGGCAGAGGGGTCTCGCTCGGAGGGCTTGAGCACAAACGTATTTCCTGTTGCCAGTGCCATGGGAATCATCCACAGCGGCACCATGAACGGGAAATTGAAAGGCGTGATGCCTGCACACACACCCAAGGGCTGGCGCAGGTTCCAGTGGTCTATATCGCCACCGATATTGTCGGTGTAAGCGGTTTTGAGCAGGTGCGGCGCACCGGTTGCAAATTCAACCACCTCCAGACCGCGGGTCACTTCGCCGCGAGCGTCCTGCAAGACCTTGCCATGCTCGCGCGTGATGCACAGTGCCAGATCGTCGTGGTGCTTCTCTATCAGTTCCTTGAACTTGGCCAGAATGCGGGCCCGCTTGAGTGGCGCCGTTTCCGCCCAGGCTGGCCACGCCTTGCGGGCAGCGGCCACAGCCAGGTCCACCTCGGACTTGCCGCCCAGCAATACGCTAGCGGAGACTTCGCCGGTGGCAGGATTGAAAACATCTGACTGACGCTCTGTCTGACAGGCTGTAAAAATGCCGCCAATGAAATGATGGATGATGCGCACTGCTGACCTCGTTTGAATGATTGTCTTCCCAAGCGAACGAGACTATAGCAACTCCGATGGCTGCTGTATTGGGACAGATACCATGCAGACCCGCCGCAAACTCATCTGGGGACCCGACGCAACAAACACCTGAAGATGTTTCAATTGATGCCCGGGCGCTTTCAGCGGCTGTTAGGCCTGCGCTGGCCCCGGCTGCGCGACCACCTCATAGCGTAGTCCATGCGCCAACACACGTTTTTGAAGTTCTGCAAAAGCAGCCTCCACCCGCGGTGCCGCATCGGGCCCGGTGGACTTGGCACCGAGTTCAATGTGACGAGGCAATTTATCGTCGCCCACATGCGGCAAACTGAACACGGTAACGCCCGGGAACTGCGCTTCAACCGCCTCCATATCAGGCGTCAGCAATGCCTCATAGCCACCGAACACATGCATGGACAAGGCTTTCTCCAATTGCGTGAAATGCAGGTGTTTGAGCTTTTCATCGAGCACCCAGTCAAACATGGGGTGAGCCATGACGGGGAAGCCGGGCACAAAGTAGTGGTTGCGGATGGAAAAACCCGCAATACGGTTATACGGGTTAGGAATGATATCGGAGCCTTCCGGAAACTCGGCCATGCGCAAGATGATATCGGTCACCTCGCGCCCAGTCTCTTTGGCTCGCTCCTCTATGAAACCGCGGGCTTGCGGATGAATGTGCAAGGGCAGTCCCAATGCCTCTGCGGCCGCCTGACGGGTGTGGTCATCGGGTGTGCCACCGATGCCGCCACAGGAGAACACAGTATCGCCAGATGCGAATGTGCGTTTGAGTTCATCCACCAGCAAAGGACGGTCATCGCCCAACATGCGGCACCATGCCAGTTTGAGCCCGCGGGCAGTCAACTTTTCAATGAGGACAGGTACGTGCTTGTCCTGCCGGCGTCCGGACAGTATTTCGTCACCGACAACAATCAGACCGATGCGTGTTCCCATATAGTGGCGTCTCCATGGCCGTTACCGCCACCGGGCCCGATGATGCGGTCAGATTCCCGCTGCCGCTCCAGCAGCGCGAGATAGTAATGCGTAAAGGCGAGCGCCGAAATGACCGGCACCAGAATGAAAAACGGTGGAATGACACTGAGCACGGCACAAGCGATACCCAACACCCATGCGCCGCTCGAATGCTGATCGTACAGCCGCTTATATTCATCGCGGGAAGCGTGCTCGGTCAGACAGTCAAAGCTCATCACGGCCACCAGCAGGTAAGCTGTCCAGATAAAGGGCAATATGAGCGCCACACCCGGCACCAGCCACAGCGGCAAGGTCAGGACCCAGCCAAATACAAACACTGCACTGGCTTTAACAGCCTGCCACAGGCTGGCAAAAAATGCGCTGCCCCCACGCCGCTGCAATTGCGGATAGCTGCCACGCGCCACGTGAGAAATGACGAAGGGCATGACTGTGACACTGGCCACAATGACAGCCGTGCTGGCCACCAAGGGCCATAGCAGAAAAAAGACAATCAGGGGCACGATCATCGATTTGACCCACGGCCCGAACAGGTCGCTGGCGAAGGTGACCGATGAAGGTACCTGACCGTCCGTCATCACCCAGCCGTGCACCCAGCTAAGCAATGGATCGATGGCCTGCCACACTGCAAAAAACCAGACAGCAATGGCGGCTGACAAAGCCATGAGCGTGAGCAACAGCATGCGTGGGTGAAACGCACCCAACAAACCGCGACCCAGTGCATAAAAAGCATCAGCCATACGTGGCCCCGTGTTTCATCATTTCAAACCCACCATGCGACACAGCGAGCGCCACTGCTGCGCGATAAAACCATCGCCATAGTCACGCCCTTCCAGTTGATCTGCGATGCCCGTAGGCTCATATCGGATACGCATATCAGCTGTTTTGAACACAAGATCCCACATCGGAAACAGGACTGCAAAATTGTGGCCGCGCGCATCGTTGGATACATCGTCGCGAATGGAATGGTGGATGCGGTGAAACCACGGCGCAACAAACATGCGGTCACCCAGCCATCCCATGGAAACGCGCAGGTTGCCATGCTGAAAGCTCTGCATCAGGCGCGTCAACACCACCACCCACAAAAACTGCGAGGGCGGCAAACCCAGCAAGAGCGCGGCGGTGGCCATGATGGCATCGCGCAGGAAATCATCAAGCAGATGATTGCGGTTGTCGGACCACACCGTCATGGTCCGCTGACTGTGATGCAGTGAGTGCAGTGCCCACCACCAATTCCAGCGGTGTTGAGCGCGGTGTATCCAGTAATCGACAAAGTCCAGTGCAAGCAGATACAGCGCAAATACGAACAGCGGATGGCGCCAGGTATCCGGCAGCAGGTCTTCCAGCGAGGGGCGTACGATGCCCTGCATGCGCAGCATACCCTCCAGCGAATCAAACAGCGGAGTGAGCAGCACAAACACAAATAGCGGAAACAGACCCGAACGGTGGATGAAGGTGTAGAAGATATCCACGCTCACCTGCCGGTTGTGCAACCACGACTGTTTTTCAGCCGGCAGCAGACGCTCGAACAGCAGACCCACGCTGGCAATCAGCATGATCTCCACGATGCCCGCCATGAACCACTCCACCCCGTCGTAGGCCTGTTCAAGCAGGTGTGATCCGCCACTGGCAAACAGCAGGGGGGCCACAGCAGACTCGAACAACCATGTCTGCAGGGAAGCCCACAGGTCAGAGAATGCCTGCATAGTCCGGATGTTCCTTCAGTGTTGCAAAACAAAAGCCCTTGTCCTGCAGGCCCGCGACAATCTCCCGGAACGCCGGCAAGAAATGCTCCTGCCGCGACCAGATACCCAAATGCGCCAGCAGGATGTCGCCATTGCGAACCCCTTTGAGCGCCTTGTTGATGAGCATACTGTTCGGGAAGCGTTTTGAGTCGAGTTCATCCCCTAAAAACCCGGTATCCGACCAACCCACGTGCGTAAAGCCACATTGGCGCGCAGAAATCAGCGCAGCATCCGACAGTTTCCCGCCGGGAGCACGCCAAATACCTGACAAGGCCTGCCCGGTATAGGACTGGAACACCTTGCTGACAGATTTCAATTCCTCGCAGAACTGCGCAGATGAAAGCGACAGGCGCTCACCGGCCTGCTCGCCAAACTGCGGACGGTAACTCACCTGCTGCGGGCTTACCGCACCGTCGGCATAGATGCGTCCGTGCCGCAACGTATGGCTGCCAAACACATGCCCTTCTTTAGCTCGTTCGCGCCAATAATCTGCCCAACCGGCATCCAGCGCATGACCGCCCTGAAAGGCTTTTTCATTGGCCAGAAAAAACGTGGCCCGAATGTTGCGCGATTTCAGAAACTCAGCGATGGGAATGGCATCCCGCATATTGCCGGTATCGAGTGTGAGATAGACGGTCTTTTTACACGCCGACGGATTGGCGACAGCCAGCAGTGGTGTGCCCAGCATCAAGAGCGCAGCCAGCAGAAAACGCACCTTCATTACAAAAACTCCAAAAACCGCACAAAATGTAATAAATCACAGAAAAGCCAAAATGCAAAAAAATGGATGCTCTACATCACCCACATCAAGCCGCACATCAGCCACTTGCTGGATCAGACAAACGCATCAGTAAAAAGATGCCCTGTCATGAAAATAAATACCATGGGGGGAACGCCCCACCTTGATGGTTTTGATGACTTTGCGTGACGCAATATCCACCACCGCCACCTGACGGTTGAATCGGGTGGTGGTCCACAGCGTTTTACCGTCGGGGGTAACTTCCATGCAATCCGGTCCGCCCGGAATCATGATGTTGTCCACCACCTTCATGGTGGTGTAGTCCACAATCGAAATGCTGGATGTCACCCGGTTGGACACCAGCACATGCTTTTTGTCACCCAAGCCGCGCAGGTTGTGAGCTCCCTTGCCAGTGACAATGCGACCGACCGTTTTCTGGGTTCGCCAATCGATCACCTCGACATAGTCCGCCCCCATGATGCCCACCATCAGGTGCTTCTGGTCGGGCGTCAAGAAAATGCCGGCTGGTTGCAAACCCACGGGCAGGGTCCATGCAACGTTCTGGCTCACCAGGTCGATCGCAGCAATCTGATTGCTGCCCTGCAGGGTAATGAACACCCAGCGGTTATCGTCGGTAAAGGCCATGTGGCTGGGCGTTGACGGCGTACCCAAGCGCTTGAGCAACTTGAATTCAGGCCCATTGGGCGTGGCAGTGTGCTGGTAGATATCGACGTGATCCAGACGCAATGCCGTAGCCACGAAAAACTTCTGGTCCGGAGAAAAACCGATCTGATAGGGGTCGACGATTTTGGGAATGCGGGTTTTGAGTTCGCCCGACACCGGGTCGACCAGCATCAAATCGTTGCTGGCTGCATTGGCGACAATCAGCGTGCGGTTATCCGGCGTGGGCATCAGATGGTGCGGCTCTTTGCCCACGCTGTAGCGTTTGACCTCTTCCATGGTGACGGGGTCAATCAGGCTGACGCTGGCATCTGCCGAATTGAGGACGACCACGCGCTGGCCCACCGTTACGGCAGGAGTCGAGGTGGGCAGAGCGGCTGTCGTGGCGGCAGGCGCAGCGCCGGGTGCCGGTGCCGCAGCGGGTGCTGGTGCTTTCTGCGCAAATGCCGATGCGGCCGCAACACAGAGAACAAGGGAAGCAAGGATTGAAGATGTGGCCCTGAGGTGAATCGACATGGATAAAACTACCTTTTGGTGGATGTCTGGTGACGCTGTGACAGCGTCTCCCATGATTTTTGCAAACGTTTGACAGATACGGGCATTGGGGTTTTCAGCTCCTGCGCGAAAAGCGACACCCGCAACTCCTGCAACTGCCACGCGAATTCGTCCAGAGCGGGGTCACTGCGCCCTTTGAGCGCCGCCTGTGCCTTCTGCCACCCTCCCTGCAGGATGTGGACATCGCGCATGCAAGCCGTATCCCGGGCGGGGTCGTTGCGCAAGCGGTCAATCCTGACTCCCATGGCCTTGAAATAGCGCGGATAGTGCGCCAACTGGGCCCACGGTCTTTCCAGCAGGAATCTTTTAGGTAACAAAAACTGCACCTGAAGTTCAATATCCTGCGCAACCGGCGGAAAGGTTTTATTGATGCCGCTCAACTTACGGACAATCTGCTGCCATTCGGTGAGTATCTGCAACAGCACTCGGCCGATTTCCTGCGCAATGAGGTTCAAGCGCGTTCTGCCCTCTTTCACACAGGCTTCAAACGCATCTGCGCTGTCGGGCCAATTACCGGACAGACACGCCCGATCAATGGCCAGCGCAATCCATTGCTGCTTGAGTTCATCAACGCTGCCCATGGGCATGTAGAGCATGGCGCATTTCTGCAAATCGGGCAGATTGCGGTCCAGGTATTTCAAGGGCTCTTTGAGCGCAATACACAAGAGGCGGCGCAAACCCTTCACATGCTCACGCTGCGCTTCTTCGGGTTCGTCGAACACATCAAGTCGGCAGGCTTCGCCCTCGTCTACCAGCGCCGGATAGCCCATCAACGTTTGCCCGCCGCGGCGAATTTCCAGCAATTCGGGCAAGGTACCAAATGTCCACGCGGTGATTTTGGCTTGCTCTTTGGCATCCAACCCGGTGGCTGCAGTCGCACTGGCTGCCGCCACACTTTGAAACTGCGCCTGCGCCTGTTTTTGCCATCCGGCTTTCAGCACGCCCAGACTGCGCTGCATGTCCAGTTGCCGACCATGCTCATCAATCAATTTGAAGTTCATGGTCAGATGGGCCGGCAGCGTTTCAATGCGGAAGTCCGACACAATGGGGCGGGCGGGCGTGTTCATCGACACGTCTTTGATGAGCGCATCCACCAGCGGCAAGCGACGCGCTGCATCTTGCACATGCCGGTCACAGAAGCCTTGCGCATAGTCCGGCAAAGGCACGCAATGGCGGCGCAGGCGCTGCGGCAAACTTTTCAGCAGCAGCAGCACTTTCTCTTTCAGCATGCCCGGCACCAGCCAATCGCAGGCCTCTATGTCCACCTGGTTAAGTGCGACCAGCGGCACGGTCATGGTGACACCGTCGCGCGGAGAACCAGGCTCGAAGTGATAGCTCACATCAAAGGTCACACCATGCTGGCGGATCTGTTTGGGATACTGCTCAGTGGTAATGCCGCCGGCCTCTTTGCGCATGAGGTCGTCGCGGCTGAGGTACAAGGTTTTGCGGATACCGTCTTCTGTGCGACTCCACCAGGCATCCAGCGTGCGGGCGTCGAACACATCGGCCGACAGCGCCTGATCGTAAAACGCAAAGATGAGTTCATCATCCACCAGCACGTCCTGCCTGCGGATTTTATGTTCCATCTGTTCGACTTCGCGCACCATGCGCTGGTTGTGCGCATAAAACGGCAGACGCGATTCCAACTGGCCACCCACCAGTGCTTCGCGTATGAAAATCTCACGCGCGTGAACCCGGTTCATAGGCGCATAGGCCACACGCCGGTTGCTGTACACCACCAAGCCATGCAGGGTTGCACGTTCAAGTGCAACCACCTGCCCGGCTTTCTTCTCCCAGTGCGGGTCGTGCCAGCTTTTGCGCAGCAAATGAGCGCCCACACGCTCCAGCCAATCGGGTTCGATGCGGGCCACGCAGCGCGCATACAAGCGTGTGGTTTCCACCAGTTCTGCAGCCATCAGCCAGCGGCCAGCCTTGCGCACCAACGGTGATGATGGATGGATATTGAACTTGATGCCGCGCGCGCCCAAATAGATATTGTCTTCGTCCTGCTTGAAGCCGATATTGCCCAGCAAGCCTGTCAGCAATGCCTGATGCAGCGCTTCATAGTTGGCTGGCGTTGAGTTAACTCGCCAGCCCTGCTCGGCCACCAGCGACAGCAATTGCGAATGTACTTCACGCCATTCGCGCAGGCGCAGCGGCGAGAGAAACTCAGCCTTCAAACTGTCGTGCATTTTGCGATGCGACTTTTTGTGCAACAGTGCGTTTTCGTGGTGCGCCCAGATTTTCAGATACGCCAGAAAATCGGATTTTTCGTCCGCAAATTTTTTGTGTGCGTTATCCGCCGCCTCTTGTGCAGCCATGGGTCGCTCGCGCGGGTCTTGCACCGACAGTCCGCTGGCGATGATCAGCATTTCGTTAAGGCAATCGTTTTTGCTGCCCGCCAGAATCATGCGACCCACGCGCGGGTCTAGCGGCAGGCGTGCCAGCGTTTGTCCTGTCTCGGTCAGGTCGCCTTTGTCATCAATGGCATTAAGTTCTGCCAACAATTGCTGACCATCTGCCACCGCCCGCCCGCTGGGTGCTTCCACAAACGGGAAGGCGGCAACCTCACCCAATCCCAGCGACTTCATGCGCAGAATCACGCCCGCCAATGAGGAGCGCAGAATTTCGGGGTCTGCAAACCGCGGGCGCGCATTGAAATCATTTTCGTCGTACAGGCGGATGCACACACCGGCGGCTACACGGCCGCAACGTCCGGCACGCTGATTGGCAGCCGCCTGCGCAATGCGCTCCACCTGCAGCAATTCAACCTTGTTGCGGTAACTGTAGCGCTTCACACGCGCAAGCCCTGAGTCGACCACATAACGTATGCCCGGCACCGTCAGCGAGGTTT
>SXZD01000230.1 GCA_005788065.1 Burkholderiales bacterium | reverse complement strand
GCCGGCGTTGTGCACGATGATGTCCAGACCGCCGAAGCGCTCCGTCACCAGCGCGGCCAAGGCGTCAGGCGTTGCAGGATCCGTGATGTCCAATGGCAGCACCACGCCGTTGATGGCGGACATGGTCTCTGCCAGCGCAGCCTCTTCAGCCGGGCGATCAACGCCAACAACGATAGCACCTTCACGGGCCAGCACCTGGGCAATAGCGGCACCGATACCACGGGCGGCCCCCGTTACGACAGCCACTTTGTCTTTCAGCGACAGTTCGCCGGGTGTTGCCTTGTAGCCTTTCGGCACGCCAGCCAACGGCAGAACTTGACCGGTGACAAACGCAGAGTGGTTGGACAGGAAAAAACGCAGGGCGCCGTCCACACTGGCCTCGGCACCCGGCGAGACCTGCAGCAGGTTCACTGTCGAACCGTTCTTGCCGCATTCATTGGCCAGCGAGCGCACGAAGCCGGGCAGCGCCGCCTGTGCGGTAGCCGATGCCACATCTGCAGCCGCCATGGTGGGCAGGCCGATCAGCACAACACGTGTGCTGGAGCGCATGGCGCGCAGTCGGGGCTGGAAAAATTCAAACAGCAGACGCAGGTCGGCTGCGCTTTTCATGCCGGTCAAATCCAGCACGTAGGCGTCGTCCACGTCTCTTGTTTCTGTCGATGACACGGACAGCGTGACGCCGGCAGCGCGCGCCGCTTCTTTCACTCCGGTCAAGCCGGCGAGGTCGCCCGCTACGCGGCATGTGCCACCCGCATCGCGCAAGGCAACCACCATGGCGCGCGCTTGCTCGCCATCGGCACTGGCACCGACCAGAACAGTCTTGCCAGCCAGCGGCTGCGCTTCAAAGCCGGCCTTGGCACGCTTGAGTTGGGGAGGTGTCGGCAAACCAATATTGGCTACCAGCTGCTTGCCGGCCGGTGAATGCAGAAATTCGAGAATCTTGTCGCTCATGGCGAGCGTATCCTTTCTTGATGTGCGGGTGTCGGACATGATGTTACTTTTAAGTAACATTTAGATTGCAGCCCACAGTATTCAGCAAATCACTAGAGTATGCTATCTAACAATGTGTCGTTTGCCCGCTGACGGTATTTCAGGTTAAATCCTGAGTCATGCACCGACCGTGCAATACATGTCCACTCATTCACGCTCACGCAGCCCAATGAAAAAAGCGCTCAATGTTCTCGGAACGGAACTGGCCGTCTGTGGCCTGGAGCCAAAAACAGGCTTTTTCAGGGACGGATGCTGTTCATCAGGCCCGCAGGATCTAGGCAAGCATCTGGTTTGCGCTAAGGTCACCGCTGAGTTTCTGGAGTTTTCGCGCATGCGCGGAAACGACCTCATGACCCCTCGCCCCGAATTCGACTTTCCGGGTCTCAAACCGGGAGACCGCTGGTGCCTGTGTGCATTGAGATGGATGGAGGCGTCAGACGCCGGCCTTGCACCGCCAGTGATCCTGGAGGCGACCCACCAAAACGCGCTTGAACTTGTGCCGCTGGCGGACTTGCAGTACCACGCGCTCGAACCGGACGCGGACACCCCTCAATAGACCTCAGCGCTTCGCCCTGTGGTGCCGGCCGACACTACCCGCATCCACGCCTCGCTGAGTTGTCCAACCCCCCGCAGGAAATTTAACGCTTGTTTTCAATTCAACGACCTGGACGCTCTTTTTCTTCTTGAGTTTTGTCTTGGACAAACCGATAATTCATTCACGGTGATGTATTTGATCAACCGCAACCGCCCCGCCGCACTGACCCTGCGAACGTAGCAAATCTGGAGGTGGCACCATGTCTGAAGTACCGTTTGTTTATTCCTACGTTTACCTCAGCCGCGCCAGCGACGATTTTGACGAACGTGATATCGAATCGATTGTTGAAATATCCCGACGCAACAACACCCGTGATGGCGTGACAGGCATGCTGCTTTACAAAGATGGACGGTTTTTGCAGATCCTGGAAGGTGATGAGTCCAAGGTCAAAGCGATTGCCAGCCGCATCGAGGCAGATCCACGGCATGATGAAGTCACCGTGATTTTTGATGGCAAAATGCCGCAGTTGTTCAATGACTGGTCAATGGGATATGCCAACCTGAATGCGGACCTGTTCCGCAATCATCCCGCAGTGCTCGATTATTTCCGCAAGACCTGGTGTGCAGAGAGCTTCCAGAGCGCACAGACGCGCGTACGCAGATTGCTGTTGAACATGCGTTACAGCGCAATTGATCCAGCCGCATGGTTTGCGCGTCCTGCGCGTTCGCGCGGTCTGCGCCGCCACAGCGCCGACCAGGCACATCAGACCATCTGATCAAAAAGCCGGAGCAACTTCCAAGAGGGTCGCGCCTGCAAAGCCCTGCGGCCACGCAGTGCTGGAAACGGAGTCTGCGCCGCTACCGGCGACAAACGGAATATCGTGCCCGGATGCCAAAACGGGCGCATCACCTGCACCACTGGTGGATGTCAGACCAGGGGGTGATGTCGGTGCGTTTGTTCCAACCGACTGCAATCCGGCCTGCTCTGTCGAAGGCACTTCCTGCTGGGTTGTAACGGGCGCTTGCGGCGCTTGCGGGGTTTGCGGAGTGCTGGGCGCGGACGGAACAAATGGGTTGGCGCCGCCAGCACCGGCGTATTGTTGTTGGGCCTCTGCTGCGCTGGCCTGCGCACCCGCGGCCTCCTGCCCCGGTGAGGCCTGTTGCACACCCTCGGGATCGGGACGGCCGCCGTTGCGCAGTGAACTGGCATTGCGTGCGAGCACACTGCCCTGTTGCTGCTGCTCAGGCTCGTCACGGGTCATCTCGGGGTTCGCATTGCCGCTCGAACCCGAACTGAACAACGCACCCGCGTCACTGCCAGAACCCGGCGCTGTCGCAAGCACGGCGGCGCCACCCAGCGCAGGCGCAATGCCCGATACAGATCCGGCCAACGCTCCGAACAAACCATCGGTTTCTTCCGGGATCAACTTGTCTACGCCCTCAGCGTCTGCGCCGCTCTCTTCGCCCACAAGATCCGTCACAGATTCAGATGCTCCACGGGCCAGGTCGGCCGCTACCATCTGGGCGAACACCGCTGTGCCAAACAACAGCGAGGGATCCTGTGCCGCAGCAATTCGACGCCGCTGCGACTCGTTGAGACTGAGATTGGACGCCAAGTCGCCAGACAACAACTTCAGCGTGGAGGCAGTCTGCGGCAGTTGGTTTTTCATGTGAAGCTCTCGAAGCAAAAACAGGCTCGTAATACTCTTGATACTTGCAAATGGTAAATTTGGATTTAACGTTTTCGCCCCCCACAAAGGGGGGGCACACGAGGCTAAAAACCCGCAATCGTAGGTGGTGACGTTGCGCACTAACGGTGCCAGCGCAATAGGGTGGACTTGCCAAACAGGCTCTCGACCAGATCGACACACAGTTCTGCGCTCTGGTTGCAGGTATCCAGTGCCGGGTTCAACTCCACGATGTCCAGCGAGGACAATGCGCCGGTATCGGCAATCATTTCCATGCACAACTGCGCCTCACGGTAACTGGGCCCTCCCCTGACGGGCGTGCCCACACCCGGCGCATCGGCCGGGTCCAGACAGTCAACATCGAAACTCACATGCAGATGGGTTTCAGAGGTCACATCGGCCAACGCCAGCGTCATCACCTCCCGCATGCCGACCTCATCCACATAGCGCATGTCATGGACAACAATCTGTTTGCTGCGCAGCAACTGCTTTTCGACCGGATCAACGCTGCGCACGCCAATCTGTCGAACCTGCGTATGCGAAAGGGCTGGCACCTGCCCGGACAAGCCGACCAGCGCATCGGGCCCCAGACCGCATAAGACAGCCAAGGGCATACCATGCAGGTTACCCGAGGGGGATGTTGCTGCCGTATTGAAATCTGCGTGCGCGTCAAACCACAACACCCGCAAGATTTTGCCCTGACTGCGACAGTGGGCAGCCACCGCACTGATAGACCCGATGGCCAGGCTGTGATCACCGCCCATGAGAATGGGCAATCGGCCCTGCTGCAACTCAGACCGGACGCCCTGGCCTACCAACTGGCACCATGTCGTGATTTCGTCGGCGTTGCGATAGCCTTTAACCGGGGGGGCATCGGGAAACGCGACGGGGCCCTTAATATCACCCCGGTCGGCCACATCGCAGCCATAGCGCTGCAGCGCACTTTGCAAACCGGCCACGCGCAGCGCTTCGGGCCCCATTCGGCATCCCGGAACACCGGCACCCGCGTCGGTGGGCGCACCGATCAAACTGACCGCACGCGCGCACGCGGCTGACAGGCCAGGCTCTGAAGGAGGTAGACGTGTCGAACCCATACAGTACCCGCTCGATCAAGATGGAGGTGCTTGTGATCATACAACGGGGCTGAGTTGCTGCGTCGAGCGCATGATTACAATGGCTCAATTGCACTGGCTTGGGGACAGCGTGTAAAAGGTATCTCCGGAATGGCGTGTAAAGGATGTCTCAGGTAAACATCACAACTACACACCATGCGGTGATGGTGCCGGTGAGAGGAGTCGAACCCCCGACCTTCGCATTACG
>SXZD01000229.1 GCA_005788065.1 Burkholderiales bacterium | reverse complement strand
TCTGTCGTTTCTTGCCGGCGTATTCAGCTTGGGCGAAAGTGCGTTGCTTCATGTTTGACGAAGAGTGACGGTCATGCAGCAATTTTATCAATATGATGACTGGCCGGGTTTGTCAGGCAAGATCATTTTTGCAGTGTTTCCATAAGTGAATTTAGGTAAATTATTGTTTACCCAAAGGTGATGAAATTATGGTGGAGATTCGTGTCTGCAAAGTCGTTGATGGACGCAGACCAGTGCATTGGCTTCACTGTTTCAGGCAATCCGCCCGTCCACCTCATCGCGCGCCTGCATGCTCAGGTGGGCGGTATCAGCCCAACTCACAATCTGCCAACGGTCTTCCGTGGCCTTTGTCGTGTGGTCACCCGCGCGGTCACTCCCGTGACGGCTTGCGTGGTTTGCAACAGAGTCCGACGCCGGCGCGCCCGTCCGGGCAACGCCATGATCGACGATGTTGATGCTGGCATTGGCCAGCAGCCAAGCCCGCGGTTGGGGCAGGGCGATGCCCAGCGCTTGCCGGTAGATGCAATCCAGCACGCCGCCGTGCACCACCACGCAGATCGTCTCTCCCTGGTGTCGGGCCACCAGTTCCCGGGCGGACGCGATGATGCGCTCATAAAACTGACGCAGGCTCTCGCCGCCCGGCAGTTCCGCATCCGGTTGGCGTTCTGAGAGCCCTTTGTAGACGGATGGAAACTGTGCCGCCATTTCGTCGCCCGTCAGCCCGGCAAGGTCGCCGTAGTTGCGTTCGCGCAGGCCGGGCAGGGTGTTGAGCCGAAGATCGAGCGCCGTGCCGATATGGCCGGCCGTCTGCGCGGCGCGCGACAGGTCGCTGGAATACAAATGGCTGACGTGTGCCCGCACCGCTGGTCTGGCGGCGTGGCCGCTTGCGTACTCTGTCGCCAAACGGGCGGCCAGCAGCGATGCCTGCCGATGGCCGGTATCGTTCAGGGGAATGTCCAGATGCCCCTGAAAGCGCTTTTCTGTGTTCCAGGCGGTTTCACCGTGGCGTATCCACAGGACGCGGCAGTTATCGGGGTTTGTCGGGATTTTCACTCTGACGACGCAACTCTTCCGCGCTGATACGGACAATTTTGCCATCCTGTAACACAACAATTGCAGTGTCGGTTTGAATGGCGGTTTTTCTGGCTAACTCTGCTGCACGCGCCATTGCAGCAACTGATGCACGGAGATCCGGATTTTTTGCCTTTGAAATATCTGCGGGCTTCATTCGTTTTCTCCCCAGTTCAAAAGTTGCGGCGTTTTGTGGGAATTATCAAAAAAAGCCCAGTCATCCACTGCATTCGAATATTTGGTTTCAAAATTCGTCAGGCTTGCGGAATACCGACGGCGAATGACATCTACAGGGATGTCGTGGCCACCTTGACGCACCCTTTCAGCCACTCTCGAAATTGCAAGATCTACGCTCGGCAAGCTTAGGTAGAACAGGCTGACATGGTACTCCAGATGACGCCATTTTCGTATGTGCTGAAGATACGTCATGCCAGAGAGCGTCGTTTCAAACGCAAAACTCTGCGCACTCTCCGTCAATTCCTCCAGTGTTTTCAACATGAGACGAGCCGCTTTTACAGCTACGGTTTCTGGTGAAAAAGGAGAAAGACCTGCAGCAATCAGATCCGCATTAACAAATTGCTTGCAGGCGGCCGCGGTCGGCAAAAAAGAGCGAGCGAAGGTGGTTTTTCCTGCGCCGTTGGGACCGGCGATGATGATGATCTTTTTTTTCAAGCGATTCCGGGAAGGGCCGCGTTGGCGGGATGTTCAACCCCAACATTATAGCGCCGTCTTGACCCCTTCCAGTATGCATCTGAGGCGGGACAGGGTGACGTTTTGTACACTGTAAAAGAGATCGTCCTACGTGCGATTTCGATCCAGCAGTTACTGATTTGCAACTCGGCCACTCCTGACTCGTCTCTGTGCCCGCCAGGGCTTCACCCCGTCTTCAACCAACTCGCTTTCATGTGCTTGCCCGGACCAACGGCGTAGACCGTACCCGCAGAAGCCGCAATTGAAATATCGCTTCCGCCCACCGGCACTACCGACACCACACCCCCGCTAACGAAGACCGACGCAGTTGCATGGCTGCCATCGGCAGCCGACACCTGCACCAGATAATGCCCGTCCTGCACTGCCGAGAACAGCATCAACCCGCCGCCCATGCCAAATCCCTCGGTACTGCCGCTGTTAAGGGTGTCGGCCTGCAACTGTTTACTACGGCTTTTGTCGGTGACGAACTGCTGCGCATCCAGCTTTTCAAAGCGGGCGGTTTTGGCAGTGATCTCATCTGCTTCCAGTTTCTCAAACCGGGCATTTACACCTTCAATACGTGTCACGGCAAAGGTGGGGAGAGACGCTTCAACGGTGGTTGCGTTTTTCATGCGCAGCCCCAGCGCGTCGAGTTTGCGGTTCAGTTCGCCCACACCGGCGGCAGCCACTGCGCCCAGCACACCGTAATTCACAGCGAAAAAGCCGGCATCAGCCCCGTCTTTTTGCACCGTTACCAACTCGGGAAAAAGCGGTTGCAGTTCCTGCGCAATCACACCGAGTTGGCGCTTCTGTTCGGGGTCGTTGTTGAATTGATAACCGTATAGCAGGGTTTGCGACAGGCGCTGCAGCAGGCTGTTGCCGTCAACGCGCGAGATGTTGTGTTTGAGGCGGATGTCTGAAGAGCTTTCCAGATTTCTCGCCTTGAAAATGACGGCATCCGGTGCGAGTTTGTTGGTGGTCACCGCTTCATTCTTGATCTTGTCGGTAATGACGGCGTCTATGCCGAGTTTGTCTGCTGTTACAGCGCCATCGAAAATCTTGTCGGTTTTGACAGCACCCGTTGCGAGTTGAGCCGTGTCGACCGACAGACCAGTCAGCTTGCTGCCGTGCAATTCTTTAATCATGTCGTTCGTGATGGCACCCGGACCAATCGAGGTGTTGATGGTGTAGTTAAATCCGTTGGAGGTGCTGGTGGTGCCTGAGATGACGCCTTGAAAGTTGAAGGCCAGATCCTGCGCAAGGCGCGTGGCTTTGTCAGCCGTGCCGATGAAGCGCGTCGCCGTCACGGAGTTGTCGGAACCATTGAGGGTGATAAAGCCGATGTTCGCGCTGTTTGTTTCTCCATCCAGGCGTATGTTTGTACTGCCCCCGCTGTTGACGACCGACAGAGAGCGTACTGTTGCGGGTCCCTGAACCTGTATCGAGTTCGCACTGATATCTCCATTGATCCTTGCCTGCGCTGCCGTCAGTAGATTGAATGTGACCGTGCTGTCGGTTTTGACATCCTGGTTCATGTTCTTGGCATGGTTCAGCCCTTTGGAGGACAGTGTCAAATCGACCACACCGCCAGACTGAAAACTGACCGACGCGTCGTTTATAAAATCGCCCTTCACCCTAAGATTGACAGGACTTGCGAGCTGGTTGGCCGTACCTGCTGTTGTTGCATAGTTGGAAGATGAGGATGTACCTGTGACCTGATTGGTGACGTTGTAGATCGACTGTGGCGCGCTGACGGAAGGGCTGTAATTGTAAGTGTTCGGCGGAATCAGTCCTTGGTCGAGATTCGGATCTTTCGTCACGGTCACTTGGGCTTCAAGGTTTCGGTCAAGGCTGCAAGTGCCAGAGGTCTTTGTGCCATTGGTGAACGTGTTGTTGCATGTGACCGTAATGTTGCTGAAGTTGGGTGAACCAATCGAAATTTGACCGTATGAGCGATTGTCAGTTGAAAATCCCTGATCAGGCGGTGGCATGTAAAGTGTTGCGTGGAGGGGTATCTCCCGGACAATCAATTGACTGTCGTCTGCCAGATTGATGTCAACTTCCCTATAAAGATCCGCGTGCGGATTCGTGAATATAAATCTCAGTGTTTTGTTCAACTTGTTGGCGTCGCGTGCGGTTCCATCCAGGTAGCCCTGAAAGCTACTGCTTGTGCTGATCACGCCTGAAGAGGACAGCCCCCCCGAGTTAAGTCTCATGCCGTTGAAAGTGGGCGTATTGCCGCTGGAGAGGTTCTGGTCGATGCTGTAGAGATTCGGATTGGCTTGCGCAAGAAAGATCTGCACGGCGCCGGTATTGATATCCAGGGTTGCATTGCCGATTGGTGCAGGATTTGAATTGTTGGGGCCGCTGTATCCGAAAAATTGCATGGCCACAGTGTTCAACCCCGCAATCTTTCCATTAACTGTCAGCGTTCCATTGAATGTGCTGTTTCCGGTGACGTTCAAGCCGCCGTTCAGATTCGCAAGACCTGCGACCGACAGATTTCCGCCGATAGTCATATTGCCGTCTGTGTTCAGGCTTTGTTTGAAAGAACCGGTATTTGCAAGCAGGTTTGTGAATGTAGCTTCGCTTCCGGTCAATCCACCGTCTGCTCTCAGAAGCTGACTGAAGGTGCCTGAGGTGGCCCCCAAGCCCCCATTGGCAGCCAGAACGTCGCTGAAAGTGCCGGTGGTCGTGCTCAAACCACCGCTGGCTGTCAGACGGCCTCCAACACCCAGCGTTCCGCTGATGTTCGCATTGCCCACAACATCAAGCGCACGGTCATTGGCTGGTAGCGTGCCGATGCCCAGGGCGTTTGTAATTCTGGTTTTGCCATTGACATCGAGCGCAAGACCTTCGCCGACAGTGGTGGTTCCAATGCCAACCGCCGTCGAGAAAAAACCGGTGGTGGAATTCAGCCCCGCGTTTGCATTCAACACTTCGTTGTTCACATTCAAGCCGTTGTTGGCTGTCAGCAATCCGCTGAACGTTCCTGTGGTGGCAGTCAGCCCGCTGTTGGCATTCAGTACTGCGTTGTTCACATTCAAGCCGTTGTTAGCTGTCAGCAATCCGCTGAACGCTCCTGTGGTGGCAGCCAGCCCGCCGTTGGCATTCAATGCTGCGTTGTTTACGTTCAGGCCGTTGTTGGCTGTCAAAAGCCCCAGCACTTTCAATCGGGACGATATTTCAAGTTCTGGTGTACCTGTGTCCCGATAAACAATGGACGCAGGTCCGGTGCCGCCATCCGGATCCTTGAAGTAAATGCCGATCCCTTCATTAAGGCCCATGGAGGCGGGGCTCAACACAAGGTCGTGCAGCAAGGTGGCGCCCTGCGCTGTAACCGCACCGCTGAACTCTGCAGCGCGTCCGGACAGATTGCCATTCGCATCCACTTTGAAAAGCGGTACCGACGATGTTGCCGAATTCAGTTGGAACAGATCTGCAGTCTGCCCCGACATTGCAGTGGCGCGCAGCAGGGGAAGGTTGGACTGCGTGCCCACAATATCGAGGCGTGCGGCTGGAGTCGCTGTTCCCAGCCCCATATTACCCACTGCGTTGACGCGCATCATTTCGCTGTATCCCGGCGCATTGGAAAGGTATCCACCGCGACCGACGGTAAAGGCAAAATCCGATCCGGTATTGTTGTTGTTATTGTCCAGAACAACATGCAGGCCGAATTCGGAAGTCACGTGCATGGATCCCGCATTACCCTGTATCACGTTATTGCTGAAAGCATCCGCCAACGATGCCGTGAGGCGGACTCCCCTTGAAAAATTGGCAAAGTCACTGACATTCAGACCCGCATTGGCGTTCAGTACGGTGTTGTTTACGTTCAGGCCGTTGTTGGCGGTGATGTTGCCGACGCTGTCAATCCTTGCAATCAGGGCACCTGCGCCAGACAGAACATTCATCAGGTCTGCGGTTTGACCATTTGCTCCCCGTATCCGGAAAGTCGGGGTTGTCAGTCTGTCCTGAACCCCCACGATTTCCATCCGCGCCTGCGGAATATTGGTTCCAATACCGATATCTCCCAGCTTATTGATGGACAGACGATCGGCATTGTTCACGTTGATGTAAAAGTTCCGCTGCCGCTCTCCTTCTTCAAAGCCGTTACCCATGCCGATCGTAGCGATCTGGGTAGAGTCTGAGATCGTCGAATCAATCACGATTTCGTTGCCGAAGTTGAACCTGTCTGTCGATTTCAGGGTCATCGGCTTGATATCTTTTGATTCGAGCAGCAGTCCATTGCGAACCCTGACCGACCCGTTCACATCCAGTGTGGCCGCTGGAATCTGCTCCAATGAAAGTCCATCAAATCCGATACCCACATTGCCCGTCGTATTGAACAAAATATGCCCTGATCCCAATCCGCCAGTGACTGCATTCTGCATACCAAGCATCAGTACTGGCACCAGTCCTGAACTGCTGTTTGATTCCATGGCACGCATGAACGCATTCTGTCCCGCCATGGTGTCGCCGATGTAGAGCACCCGTCCAATTCTGCCGCCATTGATGATACTGGCAATGCCGCTTCCCAGCTGCATATCGCCGGACAATATGCTGTAAACGGTGCTCGCCGCACCGCTGGGCAAGCTCGGCATTTCACTCAATGGCACATCACCCAGCCACAATCGACCATCACTGCTGATGCGAAAGCGTTCATTTACAGCGCCTTGCGTGTTGATATGCCGGATCGAAAATGCAGTTTGTTCAGTACCGGAGAGACCCACATAAGTTCGCAGGATTGATCTGTCATCCAGCAGCGAGATGCCCACGGCGCGGTTGTCGGGAATTGCCGATCCCGCCGCGTTGCTGCTGACGTTTCCGAGGGTTAGCGTACTGCGGCTTGATGCGTCAACAGTGCCTGCCACGGTTGCGGGCCTTCCGCTGATCGAATTGGCACCAATGCCGATGGCACCCGACATCCAGCGAAAGTCTGCACGGTTTTCAGAGCCGTTTGATAAAAGCGCCGTCGGTGTTAGTGGAGACCAATTGACGTTACCGTTTGCATCAGTTGAGGCAATGAAAAACTGGTTGAGATCTCTGACCATGCGAACCTGACCTTCCGACACGCCCATCGCTGTGGTTCTCAGTTGCGAGAGACTGGCGTAGGTGTTCACTGGCGAACCCATGTGGCTGAGTTGCTGGCCGTTATAGGCAAGTTCGCGATTGATAACCCGAACCGATACGTCGTCGGAGTTGGGAAGATTCTGGTTTCTGAACAGATCGTCGCATGTATATTCAAACCGACCGTTGGCCCCCGCGGATATCACGGCAAAAGCCAGTGAATCAAGGCTGGCGCTTCCCGCGTAACGTCCGGTAGAAGCAACTTGTTGCGGGTCGTAGGCACAATACGCGATCGGTATGTTGTTACCATCATTGGATCTGCCGATGATCCTGTCGGGCAAGGCGCCGAAACTGCCTGCAGTACCAGACTTTTCGCGTAAAGGCTCGCCATATGAGCCGCCGGCAGCAGGGGGCAATTTAAGCCCTGAAAGATAGGCTATGCTCTGCCGGTTTTCAATGGGCTGTGCGTTTGCAGTCAGCATGGCGGCGATCGACTGCAGGTTTGCTTCAGTGTTCAAGCGGCGTGCATTTATAACCGCGCTTAGTACCGATTCATTCAGCGTCAAGGGGTTCAAATCGCCTTGAAATTGTGCAGTTGAGTTGTCCATCCATAACACGCCGGCGGATGTCAGCGCCATCATGAACACTGATCGGCGGGCTATCCTGCTTGAAGGAATGTGGCGTAAACGCATGGTGGGAACCTCAAGTTGAATCGCCTATTGACCATTGGACAGATTCCGGCTTTGCAGCCGTGGAACAATCTCGCCTGTTGACCGGGTGATCAGTTCGAGATTGAAATCGTCCTTCAATTTCCAGTTTTTATTCAGGGACTGGACGATGCCGGCACTGACCCTGTCAGCCGCGCTGTTGGGTTCCAGATAGATATAAAGTTGCGGTGTACCCCCAACCAGCTTGTTGACGTATTTCCAGTCCTGCATCCCTATTCTGCGCGGTGGGGCTGCGGAAACAACACTCCCTGAGCGGGTTAAGCTGGTCCACATCGTTATCTTGCCCGCAAGCGGATCAGCCGGTGCGCCGGGGCAGACCAGGTTGCTTACCCCGCCATCGCTGGCCTGCTCCGGGAACTGCGGGTAGGCCGCTTGTGCATCGGTGTTCCAACCGTTGGGATAACTGTGGGCGCAGTTAATGAGTGCGTTGCGTATGGTAATTGCGTCGTCAATGATTTGCTGCCGTCGCTGTGCAATCAATTGCTGGTCGCCGTTGTTCTTGTTCATGGAGATGATTGCGCCAGTCACCAGCGACACGAGGGCAAGGCCAAACAGCACGTATCCAACGATGAATCCGAATTGTGTCCGTGCGTTCCCGCAGCTCAAAACCCTTTGTAAACTCATTTTTTTGACCCCAGTACAATAATCAAGGTCGCAGCAGTATCGGTTTTTTGCAGACGTATAGACGTATCCGAACCGAGGTTCCTGACTTGCTTGTCATAGAGGGACTGGAGACTTTTTTCAGCCAGTCCGCCCTTTGCGCCGACTGATAGTTGAATCGACACCTCGCTGACCCCTGTAGTGCCAGGACGATTGACATACTGCCAAGGCAGGAAGCTGTCAGGCATCGTCAGGTCGCCACTTTTGAATAGTCGCTCAACGTCTGACGGATTGGCACTGAGGGGGCATCTGGTGTCTGCCAGATTCATGCTTGTCTGGTCTTTTGGTATCTGCGGATACCACGGCAGCGCGGTTTGGGTTGTTCCGGTTTGCTGCAGCAAACTTGTGAGATCTGGCGGGGCTTGCGCCTGCAACTTGGCTTTTTTAACGGCGCGGTCCGCGCAATCATTCAAGCGGTTGGTAATGATGTTGATCTGGCTTTCCAGATGCAGCCGAATTTCGCTGGACGCATTACGCTGCAATTGATCAGCTTGCCGACTGCGTTCAAGTGCAATGAGTGTTGATGTGACAAAGAGCATCATCAGGCACCACGGGACAAAAAAGCCCCGCGTGCCTTTTCCCGTCGAGCAAAGCGGGTAGCGGTTCATGGCTGAAGTGCGCTACCACAGACTTGCAGCACATACAGAAGTCCTGCGCAAACGCAACCGACAGCCATGATGCCCCATCCTCAGTTGTTGCCCGACGTAAAGTCGGTGTCCAGAATTTTGAAGAAGTAGTAGCCACCGCCTGCGGCTTGAACGCAGCCCTCTGACAGATTGGTGATATTCGTAAACGCTGGGATGGCGATCGCATCTGGTGTAGTGCTGGTCATCTGTTTTGTAGCTGAGGTCGGTGCGGTTGTAGTACCCGTTGTGGGTGCAAAGGCGGCATCCGCCCCGGTTGTGGCAGCGGGTGGCTCGCCAGCGAACAGGCTGCCATGCAGCGTGAGGTTAAGTCGCTGGCAAGTTGCCTTTTGAAGTGGTCCGGTTGTTGCGATGCGGGCAGGAACACCGGCTACGGTTCCCTTGACATAGTAGTAGGGTCCATTTTTGGTGGTGGTCACCGTGTTGTTGGGCGCGGTTGTGTAGGCTTTTGGTTGCACGGTCAAGGGCGCGATGAAATTGTCCGTGGTGTTGAACAGTGCATTGCCGTTTGTATCAGCGCTCAGAAAGTGCATGTAGACCAGATCTCCTCGGTCGGCCTTGAAGCGTTGAACGGCATCTTTGAGGGCGGCACCGTGCGAAATGATGGTTGAGGCGTAAACCTTTGCCTCTTCGGTGGCTGTGCTGTTTGAACTGCCGCGATTGCTGAACGAAAACGCCGCAATCACCACAGCCAGCAGCGCAATGCCAAACAGCAGAACACCCTGAATGAAGCCTGCCTGCCCGCGCTGCGGGTGCAAGCGCATCGCTGCAGACATTGCTGTGGTACGGGAGGGCAAACCGCGTTTCAGCGGTGAGTTGATGAGGTTCAAGAACGCTTTCATGATGATCTCCTTTGACGGTGGGGATATGCGCAAACCGGGTCCGGCTTACTTCAATTCAATCCGGCTTTTCTGCCGGATGGCTGCGATGTCTTTTACCAAGGCTTCGGACACCAGAATGTTGCGTATTTCGGTTTTCACGCTTTCAAGCGCAGGTGGCGGCTGGTCTCGCACCTGGGTCAGCACCAGCACAAACCAGCCATTGCGAAGCGCAATGGGTTTGCTCACATCGCCTGCTTTCATTCGGCTGGCTATTTGTCCCAAGCCGTAAGGAAAGTCGCGTGCGCGCAGCCATTGCCCCGGCTGGTCTGTGATCGGCTTGAAGCGGGCCATTGCTTTCTTTTCCCCCCGCCTGGCATCGCCGGCCAGTTCCTCTGCTGCCTGCTGGTCTGCCACCAGCACATACTCAGCCTTGTATTCGCGGTAATCGTCAGCCTTGACGCGGCGGTCGTAGAATTCCTGTATGTCTTTGTCGGAAACCGCTGCACTCAGGCGTTGCGTGGCTTTCTGTATGTAGAGCTGGCTGAGCAGTTCTCGGCTGGCTGACTCCAGCAGGCGTTCTGCCTCTGCTGCATGTTCCTGTCGCACCGCGCGCGATGTCACCGCCCGATTGATGGCACGGTCCAGTGCAATGGCACGGTCGACGCCCGACTGTACGGCGGGGGCAATCTCGTCTTCGGTGATGTTCTGGCCGTCAACAATGGCAATGATCACCGGTGTTTTTGCCGCGCCTGCCTTTTGTACCCCGGATGCAAGACCCGCAGTGCCTTTTGCAGCATCTGCAGATTTGGTCGGTGCTGCGTTTGCAACGCTGGATGCGATGGGCTCTGTGCTGCCGTCAGATGGTTTGCCGCAGGCTGACAAGCCACTGATGGCAAGACTTGCCCACAGCAAGTGGGGCAGACGGGGCAGGCAGCGCAGGGAAATCAGGGTGGAGACTGCAGGACGCACGTTTTTCATTTGACCTCGATGCTTTGTCTGAAACCGGAAATGACGGCTTTGGCGGCAGCGCCTTCGCATTTGCCAAAGCACAGTTCGTGAACCGTCCAGATGGTTCCCTCGCTGCTGCTGATGGCGACGTTCAATACCTCGCGGAAGGCATCCAGATCGCCCGCCTTGGCAATGGTGATCTCCAGCGCAGGTCCCTCAGCCCGTGGCTTGATGGCGATCTCTGCACGGCCTCCCAGACGTTTGAGTCGTTCCAGCAGCGCACGGTTCTGGCTGTCTTCCAGTTTGGGTTTCTGTAGATCAATCTGGCGCTGCTGGGTGCGCTGCGCCTCGATGGTGGTCAGCGTTTCAAAATTTTTCTGCCAGGCTTGTTCTGCCACCCACAGGCTGATGATCAGCAAGAGATACAGTTGCGGCGTGATCAGGCCGATGTATCGTCCGATCACAGACAGCAGGCTGCTGCTGTCAATCGGGTTGAGTCCCGGAGCGAATCGTTTTTTCATGGCTTGGCGACCTCACTTTTTTTGCTACCCTTGACTGCCTGTATCAGGCCGTCGCCGGCCAGGTCGGTCACGACCTGAGGCCCCAGCGCTTCGATGTAGTCGCGGCTGACCCACTCGGGCAGCATGATGTGGAAGGACTCCTGTCCGGCCGCATTGACGCTGTAGTGTTCTATCCATCCGCCCGCCCGTATGGCGACCGCAGAAACCGTATCGAAGCGCGACAGGTACGAGACCATCGGTTGAGTGGTTTTGACTTCCTGGGCCAACACTTCGGCGCGTTTGAGTGCAGGGGTGACATAATCCGGAATCTCGATTCGTGTGGCCTCATACAGCTTGGCCGCGCCGGTGAGCAGTGTGCCGAGCACGATGCCTGCGATCGCGACCCATTGCATGGGACGGTTGAATTTATCGATGGCCTGACGGTACAACTCGGGTAAGCGGTACAAACGGTCGGGTACCACTCCATTGAGTATGTAGACGGGCAGATTCTGAAGACCGATGAAGTCGTCAATGACTTCGTCGTAATTGGACATGATGCGGAACTGGTTGCCGGTTTTGACGGCGATGTGGCTGCGTCCGAGGTGGCTCAGGCGGTAGATTCCGTCGCCTTTGTGTTGCGGGTGTGACGGTAGTGCATACAGCAGCGGTGTGGCCGGTTCGACGCCCGGTTCGATGTGCCTGCTGGGCATGGCGATGAAGTACACGCGGAATTGATCGATGCAGAAGCTCAGGTGGACATCGCGTGTTCCGAGAATGTTCTCGCAATGCCGTCCGATGATCTCTTCCGGACTTCCGTCAACGCAGGGTGCGCAGCCCCCGATCAGATAGGTGTTGATATCGATGTTCTGCATGTTGTTCTGGCTCACGGTCACCCCCCCAGCAGGCTGCTGTTCTGTATGTAGACTACCCACAGGCTGAACCCCACCGAAATGCCGGAATAGCCCAGTGATGTCACCAGTGCCAGCATGGCGAAACGCTTGGCAAGCTTGCGTCCAATGTCTTCGCGCGACTGCGCAATATTGCTCAGGGAGTGGCTGAACTGTGCGCTGTCGTTACTGGACTGGATGACGATTTTCTCGGCCATGGAAAGCGGTTCGATGGCGAAGGCCTGGCGTGGCGGAACGCCGCGGTCCAGACTTTTGGTCGCGGTGCGCAGATACTGCAAGGTGCCCTCATGTCGTGTGGCACGCAGCGTGATGTCCATCGAGTTGCGCATGCGGACACCGCTTTTCACCAACTCGGCCAGGATGGTTAGCGCATTGGAAAGCGCAACGCTTTCAAGCAGGGGGCCCACGGTGGGAATGCGGTTGAGTATGGATGCCCCGCGCTTTCGCATGTCGGGGTTCTTCGAGAAGATGCAGTACACAATAAAGCCGATGGCCATGATAATGAGCAGGGTGCCCACCAACAAGCCGTCGTTGACGTTGGTTGCAAGCTCGAGCGATTTTTCAAAGGCTTCCTTGACCTCGGGTTTTTCGGTCTGTATGCCTTGCTCCTTGACCGACGGAATGAGTCCGAAGCGGGTTCCCACAATCGAGCTGACCGCCATGAACAGGTCAAATGATGTGAATACCACGGTGCCGATGATGATCTTGATAAGGTCGGAGCTGCGACTGAAATGAGCGACCGCCGAGTGCAGGGCCTGTGCCAGTTGTCCGGTGTTTTCGCCAGTGCGTAAAACTGCGATGGTGCTCTCGTCATACCATTCCATCAGTTCGATAGAGTCTGCAAACGGCTTGCCCAGCGACATGCTGCGCAAGGCGTCATTCAGTATGGTTTTTTCCGGTCCTGTCACGCTGCTGGTCACTTGCTGGAATGCGCGCGCTGGTGAAAGACCTGCACGACAGTTGAAGGAAATGCTCTGCAGTATCTGCAGTTTCATGCTGCGGCTGGTTGTTCCGCCGAGCCAGCGGTGTCGCACCAATGGTTTGATCGTGAGCACGCTGCCGCCGATGCCCTCGAAGTAATTCCATGCCTCCTGTTCGGTGTAGCCTGTGTAGATGGCGGTGTGCAGGTATTGTCCGCCCAGTTCGGGCATGGGGCGGGCATTGATGTCGCGTTGCTGTGTGTGCGAATACGCGACTTCAAACTGTTTCAGGCGGGGTGTGCTTTTCATTGTCCCACCTCCAGATTGCGCAGTATGCCAACAGCGGCCAGTGCTGTTTCTGCATCCACCACACCACTTTGCAGCAGGGTTTGTGCAGTATCGGTTCGGCGCAGAAAATTGACGCCACCCATGTTCAGCAGCGGGCTTGCAGAGCCGAAGTCGCCTGCCAGCATCCAGCGGTTGAAGGGCTCGCGCAGTTGGTCGTTCTCCTCGATCATCAAGGTTTCATGCACGGCCACGCGTCCGCGGTAGCCGCTGTCGCCGCAGATTTTGCAGCCGCGGCGCATGCGGCTCGCCGGGCCTGGTCGCAGCAGGCCTTCGCTGACCGTCTCCACGCGGTGGGTGAAGGCATCCAGATCGTCGCGTGCGATGGTGGTGGCACACTTGCACAGCGACTTGGCCAGTTTCTGGTGCACGATCATTTTCAGGTGATGGGCCAGCACGAACATGGCATCGTGCTTGTTGTGTTCACCCAGCATCGAGATGAAACGCTCGATGGTTTGCAGGGCATTGTTGGCATGGATGGTGCACAGTACCAGGTGGCCCGATTCGGCAAAGGCCAGCGCAGTGGATGCAGAATCGGTGTCGCGTATCTCGCCCAGTATGAGCACGTCGGGGTCTTGCCGAAGGATGGAGCGTTCCATGTCGCGCGACTGCTGTCGCACCAGTGCCTGCAGTTGTATCTGCCGGGCAAATGGCAGGATGTATTCCACTGGATCTTCCACGGTGATGATGTTGATGCGGTCTCGGGAAAATCCGCTGGCCAGACTGTAGAGCGTGGTTGATTTGCCACTGCCGGTTGCGCCACTGATGACGATGATGCCCCCGCTTTTGTTGCGGATGCGGGACATGGCGCGGATGCGCTCGGTGATGATGCTCTGTCCGGGGAAAATATCTTCCAGCGCGGGCAGGTTGCCGCCATCCAGAATACGAAGTGTCAGTGTTTCGCCGTCGACCAGGGGCTGCGAGGCCACACGGAAATCGATGTTGCGGTCGCGATAGCGGATGGACAGTCGGCCGTCCTGCGCAGTGCGCTGATTGGCCGAGTCCATGCCGCAGTCGTTCTTGATGACCGTGAAAATGGCGGCCATGATGTATTCGGGAATGAGGTGGACCTGCTTGATTTCTGAATCGATGCGGTAGCTGATCCACGAGTCCGGGTCGGGCTTGCGGTCCATGTGGATGTCGCTGGTGCGACGTACCAATGCTTCGGTGAGGATGAGATCAATGGCTGCGCGCAGCATGGGCGCGCTGATGTCTTCTCGCCGCATGGTATCGATGATCTCGTCCATGCTTTTTTGTTCGTCAAACGCGCGCAGCCGTTTCTGTATTTCGGCTGCATCGGTGGCCGTGACCAGCAGTTCGTTGGCGTTTTGTGAGCATTCGCGCAACAGTCGTTTCTGTTGTCCGGGGCTCAAGGGCGCCGCGGCCAGAACGCGCAGCGTGCCACCGCTTATGCCCGCCGGAAACACGCGGTACTGTCTGCACAGATGGGCAGGCAACAGGTGTTCGGTGTTCAGTACGACCGAGTCGGAGGAAACGCCGATACCCTCACGCAACTGGTTGGCATTGAGGAAGCGGGTGCGAGCCACCAGTTCTGCAATCGGGGTCGGCTTGCCATGCAGTTGCATGTAGTCGTACTGCACCCGTATGGCATCCCATTGGGCCAGCGTCAGACCGGCTTGCAGCCAGTTGTCCTGATTGTTGTCCGGGTTTTGCATTCAGCGTGCCCCGCCGCCAGTGGCTGCGCCGCCCCCAGAGCCTGCGCCACCGCCAGCAGAGGATGAACCCGTGGTTGCCTGCACACGTCCGAAATAGGCGGAGTCCGGGCGTTCAAGTGTGGTCGGCGGGGGCACGTAGGCAGGCAGACTGGGTGATTCAATTCCACTTTGGAAAACGATGGTCGACTTTTCTTCGCTGTTTTTCCACAGCAGCGTGACCTCCTGCTCGCGGATGCGCACAGTGAGGTCAAAACCTTGGAGCGAGAAAGGCTCACCGTCGCGCACGCGGATTGAGGTGGGCCGGGGAGGCGGCACTGCAAACGGATTGAAAAGGCCTGTACCGGCTGACAGGGGAGCCCCTGCTGTGCCGCCGGGAAGTGCGCCGGGAAGGGCGCCGGGGACTGTGCCAGCAATTCCGCCCGCGGACAGTCCGGGTACGGCACCGATGCCGGCAGTGGCCCCCGGAATAATGCCGAGCGCGGCTGCCGTACCGGGGAGCCCCGACCCTTGACCAGCGAGGATGGCTTGCTGCGCCGGAGGTAGCGGTTGTCTGAGCACGGCTGTCTTGTTGTGAATTGCCGAGACATAGACGGTGGACAGGAGCGTTCGCAGCGGTTGTGGAACGCGGTCTGAGTTGAGGCGCTGTTGATTGGCTGAGACTTCTTCCTGAAGGCTTTTGGCCTGTACCGGGCCATCCCCCCGACCTGCCGCTTGGGGGCTTGCCGGAGAGCCTTGCGGTGGCGCTGGCAAAACAGGTTCACGCGACGGCGTAGTGGGCCGCATGAGCGGGTTGTTCAGTGTGGTTTGGGCCCGGACCGGATTTGTTGCCAGTTGCGCTGCCCCCGCCATGAGAAGGCTGGCTGCTGCCGCAATACGCAGGACACAAACAGATGAATGGCTTCGCATGTTATGGCCTCTCTTTGCTGATCCGCACGGACGCCGGTGTGGTGAATGACATGTTGGGGAAGCGCACAGCGGCGGGCTTGATCCACAGGGTGTCAGGAAGCGCTGCCGGGAGGCGTGTGGGCGTCGGGTCTGTTGTTGTCTCCGGCAAGGGAACGGGTACCGCCGTGGGCATAGATACAGCCGTGGGCGTGGGTAGCGGCATGGGCATGGGTACCGCCGCGGGCATGGATACAGCCGTGGACGTGGGTAGCGGCATGGGCATGGATTGCGGCATGGGCATGGAGACCGGGTAGGCCGATGCAGCTGCATCAGTGATGCCTTGAGTAGCGTCCGTGGGTAGTTGAACTGCGGGAGGCGCCAGCAAGATGGGCGACGAGAGTGTCGGACTGGCGGTATCGGCTTCAGGTTCTTTCCCAGTCGATACAGGCGTCTTGGCCATCAGGCTCGCGGGCCTGAACAGAACAAGTCTGGGTTTCAGAACCACGACAAGTTCAGACACATTATTTTCGTTGTTGCGGCTGTTGATGGCCACACCGACGGCCGATTCATTGGCTGCCCGGTTGATGGTGATGCCGCCCAGGATGATGGTGTCGCCGGGGCGTGTACGGATTTGCGTGCGCATTTCACGGTCCGCTATTTTGGGCAGGCTCAGCTTGGTGCCCAGTGCTTCAAACGTGGTGAGCTCCAGCAGTTCCGTGATGGAAAGGGATATGCGTGTGTAGACCGTACGGTCGTGTTCTTCGCCAAACAGGTTCAGTTCAAGGCCGGTTTTGACGTCCTTGGTTTCAACCGTGGTCTGGCTGACGGCATTGGTGAGGTCGCGACCGACTTTGGAGACGATGGTGGTGTTGTTGCCCACGCGCAATGAGCCGCGCGTGCCCGACATGATGCCGATGCGCGGCTTGCTCAGGTTCTTCACGGTACCTTGCGTACGCAGGAACTCAATGAGGACATTGCCGCGGAAGCTGTTGCCCACCAGCGTGATGTCAAAGCCTGCGTTACCCGTGGTGGGAATAACGCTGCTGCCCGTGCCTGATCCGGTGCTGGATGTTGTGCCTGCGCCTGTGCCCGAGCTGCCGGCTGCACCAGCGGCTTCGCTTGCGTTCTTGACGTAGCGTCCCCACTGTATGCCCATTTTCTGCGCGTCACGAAGATCCACCTGCAAGATCTGTACGTCATAGATGATCATGGAGCGCGATTCACGCAAGCGCGCCATGTATCCTTCAACCGACGACAGCACTTTACGGTTGCAGCGGAACACGAGCCTGCGTTCGTTGCGGTCCAGATAGCTGTCGCGCACACCGAGGTATTGCAGGGTGTTGGTGATGCCAGCCAGATTGTCGTCATTGAGCACGGGTGGCAGATCGACAACAAATTGCTGCTCTGCCTCGATCGTGACGGTTTTGTTGTTGAGGCTCCAAAAAAAGCCCACGGCCTGTCCGAGATTGGCCATCACCTCGCTGAGCGTGCCATTCAGGTTGTATGCGGTTACAGGCCCATAGCGGCGGATATTGTCGGTACCGCCTTCAAACGTCACAGCCAGATCGGTGCCCTCAAACAGCAATTGGATCACGTCATAGAGTCCGGCTTCTGTGACCGAGAGTTTTTCAACGCGGCGATGAGGCAACACACCTTCGCTTTTCATGGGGCGGATTCGAAAGACATGTTCGCTCCAGTTGGCGGTCTCGACCGTGAGTTCCGGCTGTGGGTCATTTTCTTCTGCCGCAGAGATTTTTGTGCTGTCCCGTAACTGTTCCTCGGCATTGATGAAAGGACGGACAAAGCCGCATCCCCCCAACATCAGGACGAGCAAGCTGGCGCTGAGCCTGATCAGGGGGTGTGGCGCATGCTGTACGGGAATAGGCAGTTCAGCCACGGAGACCTCACGGGGTGGGGATTGGACTGAACAAGTATCTGCAAAGCCGTTTTCGCTGGCATGCCCATGGTGGGTGAGTTGTCGTATGTTTTCGGATACGGGTGATATCCGATGCTTGTTTGACATTTTTTGACAGTGTGTCAAAAATTTCTTGACGTTTTGTCAGAAATTGACTGAAATGTGCGCTGTTGAAGTCACTGACGGAATTGACGCATGGTCGCAGTCAAACAGCGTCCGCCGGCCCGCAAGCCCCGGCAGGAACTCAGGCAGGAGCAAATTCTGGACGCCGCTGAGCAGGTGGTTGCCGATTTGGGTCTGACCGGTTGCACGATGGACCGGGTGGCCAAGGCAGCGGGTACATCACGGCCCCTGGTGTATGTCTATTACCGCGACATGCATGCCCTGATGCAGGCCGTGGCAGAGCGCGCCCTTCTTGAGTTGGAGGGGCGGTTCGAACAGGCGGCGGCCAGCGAGAAAATCGGCTTGCGGAAGGTGCTGGCGATAGGGCAGGCCTATGTGACGTTTGCCAATGAGCAGCCCCGGCGTTTTGCGGTGCTGTCCATGTTCGAGGCGCAACCGCCGTCGGCCGATCAGGACCCGCAGCAGTGGCAGGCGCTCATGGATGTCGGTTGTCGCGTACACGCACACACGGAGCGGGCCCTGCGCGCCGGCGTGGATGACGGATCCATCCGGCCTGACCTGGTAAATATTGACGTTTTGTCAAAAACGCTGTGGGCATTTGTGCATGGCGTGTTGCAATTGACCCGTACCAAGCGTGCGGTCATCGAATATGACGGCCACACGTTGGACAACTTCTTGCAGGTGAGCATGGACTTTGCCATGCAGGCACTGGTCAAGCGAGGATGAAGATGAGACAGATTTTTGATACCCCGGCAACGGCTGGGGTGTTCGCAAGGACGGCGATAGCGACCTTTGCAGCAATGAGTTTCTCCGGGACGGCGGGTGCGCAGGCATTGACGTTTACCACGCCCGTCAAACGTGCAGTTGCAAAGCCTGAGGCATCCGCAAGCGCACTGCCAAGTGACTTTGCCGCGCGCATAAAACAGGCTCAGGAGGATCTGACGGGTACGAGAAAGCCTGTTGCCATCGCCTTGCAGGGTAGGCAGGCTGATGCGGGTGCACTGGATGCGCTGGTCAAGCTCGCGTTGGAACGCAATCCGACATTGTCAGGGCAACAGCAGGCCCTGCAGGCCGGCGTGGAACAGTTCCGCGAGGCGGTGGCCAACGGGTCGCCGACGGTGGGTTTGAATGCGCGTGTGTCCGTTGCCGAGGGGGGGCGGACATTTGAGATTCCGACCGGTGATGCACTCAACCCGGTGTACCGCAACCTGGAGGCACTCAACCAGCGCAATGGCATTCAGGCCCCGCCGTATCCCACGCTGCAGAACCAGACCTTGAGCCTTCTGCGTCCGCGAGAACAGGACACGCGCTTGGTGATGACAGCGCCTTTGTATGCACCCACGCTGGAGCCGCGCATTCGCGCTGCCGGTGCTGCGGCTGTGGCCACATCAGCGGCCATGGAGTCTAATGCGCGGCATCTGGTGCGCGATGTGAAAGTGGCGTGGCATGGTGCACAGCAGGCGCTGGCGCAAAAGCAGGTGTTTGAAGCCAGTGCCCGCCTGTTGCAGGAAAACCTGCGCGTACATGAAGTGCTGTTGCAGCAGGGAAAGATCACGCGCGATGCAGTACTGCGCGCGCAGGCCGAGTTGCTGGCTGTGCAGCAGGCCGTCGATGAGGTGCAGTTTCAGGCAGACAATGCAGCGCGCCGTCTGAATGTGCTCACAGCACGTCCGCTGGAAACAGAAGTGCGCGTACCGGTTGAAGCCTTGGCTAACAGCGACACGTCTGCCACCACGGCGGTCAACGAGGCCATGTCGATGAACAACTTTCAATTGCCGCCTGAGTTGCGGCAATTGGGCGCTGGGGTGCAGGCGCGCAAGTCTCTGGAAGAAGCCGCCCGCAAGAATTTCCGCCCTACCGTTGGCGTGGCGGTAGAGGCGGGTTATCAAGGCCCCAATTATGCAACCGGCCCCGGTACGGGTGTAGCGATTGCATCGGTGGTGTTGAACTGGAAGTTTTCTGATGGTGGCGTGCGTGATGCGCAACTGGGTGCCGCTGCAGCCGCACGAAAACAGATCGAACTGCAGCAGGAAGATGCAAAAGCACAGCTGGAAGGTGTCTTGCGCAGCAGCGGCGAGCGCCTGCTGCTGAGCACGCGACAGTTGAAGAGCGCACAGGCTCGACAGTTGGCAGCCGAAGAAAGTTTCCGCATTGCCCAATTAAAGCGCGACTCGGGAAACCTGTCGCAGATTGAATATTTCGATGCGCAGCGTGTGCTGACCGACGCACGTTCTGCTGCGGTCACAGCGCAGGCACAAATGAATGTGGCAGTAGCGGAATTTGAATTGGCCAAATCGTCTTACCCCCTGCCGCTCAAGTGGCAGCAGATTGCAGAGGACTCCCTGAAAAAATGAAAACGAATACAGACACGATGCACGTGAGTGTACACACTGCAAAGCCTGTGGGCTTCAGGGCTCTGATGGTCTCCAGCCTGGTGATGTCGGTGCTGATGACAGCTTGCAGCAAGGGCCCAGCCCCCGATGCAGCCACCGCGGGCAAGCCTGCGGCAAGCGCACCCGCTTTGCGCGTGGTGGACGCTGTAGAGGCCAAACCCTTGGCGCAGGCTGATGCGATTGCCATGAATGGCGTACTGGCTTTCCGCGAGGAAACACGGGCCGCATTCAAGACCGGTGGCGTCGTTGGGCGCATTGCCGTGCGTGAGGGCGATGTGGTCAAGCCCGGCGAGTTGTTGGCTTCACTGGATGCATCCGAGATTGATGCAGGCGTGTCGCAGGCGCTGCATGACAAGGCCGTCCGGGATTTGCAGCGGGGTGAAAACCTGCGGGCGCAGGAAGTGATTGCACAGGAAGTACTCGACAATTTGCGTACAGCCGAACAGGCGGCTCGTGCCAGCCTGCAGGCTGCGAAGTTCAATCGCGGCACGGCAGAGTTGCGCGCCACCGAGGCGCTGGTGGTGATCAAACGCGTCAGTGAGCCTGGTGAAGTGGTGGGTGCAGGTCAGCCAGTGCTGCTGTTGGGCTCGCTGAAATCCGGTCTGGTTTTTCGGGGGGGGTTGAGTGATGCACAGCGTGTCCGTCTGAATGCATCAGGGCAGGCCAGCGTGATGCTGGATGCGTGGCCCGGTGAGGTGTTTGATGCGCGGGTGCTGGAGATGGGGCAGGCAGCAGATGCACGCACGGGTGGCTATCGGGTGGAGTTGTCGATCAAGCCGCTTTCCGGGAAAACACTGCTGGCCGGCATGGTGGGGCGTGCGCAATTGCCGTCACAGATGCTGATTCAGGCGGGTGCCGGCATGCAAACGAACGCGGGTGCGAACGTTACAGCCAGCGCGGATGCAGGCAGGCAACAAACGCTTGCAAAAGCGGCTTGGGTGCTGCCCTTGAGCGCGGTGGTTGAAACCAGTGGCGATACGGTCAGCGTCTATGCCTTGCAGGCCAATGATGTGGTGAAACTCGTGCAGTATCCGCTCGTGCAATTGCGGCGCGACACATTGGTGGTGGCTGGCGACATACAGGCAGGCCAGCGGTTTGTAAGTTCTGGAACCTCCTATCTGAGTGATGGCGATACTGTTCGTGTCAATGCAGTGGCGCAAGGTGCGGCAGGTGGTGCACCATGAGACTGACCGAGTTTTCCATACGCAACCATCAATTCACGATGGTGGTGTTCGCACTGCTGGTGATGATAGGGCTGAGCTCTTTCATCTCCATCCCGCGGACTGAGGACCCCTACTTTCCCATCAGCGCATTTCGCGTGATTGCCATCTATCCGGGAGCAGACCCAGCTGAAATCGAGCAGCAGGTGGCCAAGCCGATTGAAGATGCGCTCAATGAACTGGATGACATGAAAGATTTGTTCTCCATTTCATTGGACAGCGTGGCTTTCATCCCCATGGAATTTCAGGCGCATGTGGATGTGGATGCCAAGTATGACGAGATCGTGCGTCAGATGACGGCGCTGCGTCCCAAGCTGCCGGCAGGTTTGAAATCGCTGGAGGTGTTTCGCGTCAACCCCGGTTTGGTCAACATCGTGCAGTTTGCACTGGTGTCAGAAACAGCCTCTTACGGACAGTTGGCGGATGCAGCTGAAGATTTGCAGGACCGTCTGGAAAAAGTCTCTGGTGTGCGCACGGTTAAAACGTGGGCTTACCCCAAGCGTGAAGTACGCGTCACGCTGGACCTGAACCGTGTGGCGCAATATGGGCTGAAGATAGGCGACATTCTGAATGTGCTGGGAAGCGAAAATACCAATATTCCCGGTGGTGCGGTAGAAGAGGGCAACAAGCGCTTCAACATCAAGACCAGCGGTGCATACAAGTCGCTGGATGAAATCCGCAACACCGTCATCGGTGGTGCGGGCCTGCGCGGATCGCTGGCCGGTCAGACCATCCGCATCAGCGATATTGCCGATGTTGCATGGGACTACGAGTCTGAAGACTATACCGCCCGTCTGGATGGCAAACGCGCTGTGTTTGTATCAGCCAACCAGAAAGATGCCCGCAATATTTTCAAGACGCGTGATGGCATTGATGAGGTACAGGCTGAGTTTGCAAAAACACTGCCGCCCGAGATTGAACTGGTATGGCCATTTGACCAGTCGCGCAATGTGGAAAAGCGTCTGAGTCGCCTGAATGCAGACTTTTTGATTGCAGTTGTTCTGGTGCTGGTAACCCTGATTCCGCTGGGCTTGCGTGCGGCCGGTATCGTGATGGTATCCATTCCACTGTCATTGGTCAGTGGGTTGGCAGCATTGCACTTTGCAGGTTTCTCACTCAATCAGTTATCAATAGCAGGATTTGTGGTGGCGTTGGGCTTGCTGGTGGACGACTCGATCGTGGTGATTGAAAACATTGCCCGTGTGCTGCGTCAGGGCTTTGACAGAACCACAGCCGCCTTGATGGCCACCCGCCAGATTACGCTGGCAGTATTGGGTTGTACTGCAACCTTGCTGTTTGCGTTTTTACCCTTGCTGATGCTGCCAGGCAATTCAGGAAAGTTCATCCGTTCGCTGCCGTTGTCGGTGGTATTCACAGTGCTGGCTTCTCTGTTTGTGGCGTTGACCATCATTCCGTTTTTGGCCAGCCGTTTCTTGCCGCGCACCGAGAGTGAACATGGCAATGCCGCATTGCAAAAGCTGATGGGCGGTATTGACCGTGTGTACGGTCCGCTGTTGCGCAAGTCGTTGGCCAACCCGGGCAAGACGGTGCTGTTTTCCATGCTGCTGTTTTTGGCATCGTTGGCACTGGTACCGCTGATCGGTTTCTCGCTGTTCCCGAAAGCCGATACACCGCAGTTTCTGGTGCAGGTGAATCTGCCTGATGGCAGCAGTTTGTCTGCCACCGATAAAGCGGTTCGTCAGGCGGAGAAAATCTTGTCGCAGCATGAGGAAGTGAAGCACATTGTCAGCAACGTGGGTCGTGGCAATCCGCAGATTTTCTATAACGTGTTTCAAAAAGAACAGGCTGCCAATTACGGTGAGATCTTTGTTCAACTGCATGAGTACCATGGCCGCAAAACGCCGATACTGATAGACCGTCTGCGCACGGAGTTAAGTCAGGTCAGTGGTGCCAATGTATTGATTCGCGAATTTGAAAACGGACCTCCGCAAGAAGCCCCCATCGGCATCCGCGTGCTGGGGCCTGATCTGGACACGCTGCGCAAACTGTCTCTGCAGATTGAAGATGTGATGGAAAAGAATCCCGGCGCGCAGGCGGTGGTCAATCCGCAGCGGGCCACACGCGTAGATTTGCAGCTGGTGATCAACCGCGAGAAAGCAGGTCTTCTGGGTGTACCGTCAGCCGAACTGGATCAGTTGGTACGTTTGGCGGTGGCCGGTCGCAGTGTGGGTGAATTTACCGACAATCGCGGCGAAAATTATCCGATTGTGGTGCGTGGACCGATGCAGGGGCGTTCAACGCTCGATGCGCTCAATGGATTTCACGTCACGTCCTTGCAAGGCGCTCAGATTCCGCTGTCGCAATTGGCTGAGCTGAAACTGTCTTCATCCCCCAACGTCATCTCTCATTATCAACGTGAGCGTTCTGTGTTGCTCACCGCAGTGACGCGAACGGGTTACAACACGGCAGCGGTCAGTCAATCGATCATGAAAGAACTGGCCGCACTCGCATTGCCGCCGGGATATCGCATTGAAGAGGCCGGTGAGGCCGAAACCCGCAAGAAAAGCTTTGAGGGTTTCGGTGCTGCGATCCTGATCACGGTATTCGGTATCCTGGCTATTCTGGTGCTCGAGTTTGGCAGCCTGAAGAGCAGTCTGATCGTGTTGATGGTGATTCCGCTGGGTGTGATGGGTGGCTTGCTGATGCTGTTTCTCAGTGGCTACACATTATCGTTTACTGCGATGGTGGGCTTTATCGCGCTGATCGGTATCGAGATCAAAAACTCGATTCTGTTGGTAGACTTTACCAACCAGTTGCGCAATGAAGGCAAGGGTATCGATGAGGCGGTTGAGGAAGCGGGTCAGGTGCGTTTTTTGCCCATCCTGCTCACCTCTGCAACCGCCATCGGTGGTCTGATGCCATTGGCCGTACAACAGTCTGGGCTGTATTCACCGATGGCGTGGGTGATCATCGGCGGGTTGGTTTCTTCCACACTGGTGGGGCGCTTTGTCACGCCGGTGATGTACAAGTTATTGCCACCTGATTTGCATGCGCAATCGCATCTGCCCACCGATGAACCAGCGGCGGTGAAGTAAGGACGCAGCGCACTCGGCAAGCGGCGGTGCGGTGACAGGGCCCGCCAGGACAGGCGCTTGCGTGCGGGTGCCTGTCACTCCTTGTCGAAACGGTTGGCAATGCGGATGGGGTCAGGGGCCAGTGTCAGCAACTCCATTACGCCTCCGGCAGCAGCCGTGTTGATGCTGCTCAGGCGCTCGGTGCAATACGGCCGCAGGCTGTGCGGTCCACCGGCCTTCGGGCCGGTACCTGAGAGGCCGCATCCTCCGAAGGGCTGCACGCCCACCACAGCGCCGATCATGGGCCGATTGATGTAAGCAGTTCCGACGGGCAGGTCTGCAATCTGCGCAATGCGACTGTCGATGCGGCTTTGCAGGCCGACGGTCAAACCCCATCCCCATTGTGCAATACCGTCGAGCACCTGTCTGAAATTGTTGGCAGGGAAGGTGCACACCTGCAGGATGGGTCCGAAAAGCTCTTCATGTACATGCGGAGTCTGCATCAGAACCACGCCGGGGCTGCACAGATGCAGTACGTCCGTGTTGCTGCGCAAGGTATGGAATCGGGATTCCACCAGAACCTGACCTGCTGCAGCCAGCGCATGCCATTGGCCTTGCAGACGCTGGTGGGCGGCGGCGTCGATGATCGGCGGTACATCGCAGTGCAGTTTTGCAGGGGTGGTGTTGTCCAGTTCGCGTATGCGACCTTGCAGGCGTTTGATCAGGTCTTGTGCAATATCGTCCTGCACGTAGAGCACGCGCAGCGCGCTGCAGCGCTGACCGGCCATATTGAACGCGCTGGTAACGATGTGGTCGACGGCCTGTTCCGGTAACGCGGTGCTGTCGACGATCATGGCATTCATGCCGCCTGTTTCGGCGATCAGTGGAATCTGCGGACCGTCGCGCTGGGCGAGCAACACGCGCAGATGCTTGGCGGTTTGATTGGACCCGGTAAAGCTGACCCCCGCAATGGCCGGATGCGTGAGCCACGTTGCAGCCTGTTCGCGTGCTGCCGGCATCAGGTGCAGGGCACTGGCCGGTATGCCGCTGGTATGTGCGAGATCCACAGCCCACGCTGCGATGGCGCATGATTGTTCCGCAGGTTTTGCGATCACGGTATTGCCGCTGACAAGTGCCGCAGCGATTTGTCCGACAAAAATGGCCAGCGGAAAATTCCATGGACTGATGCAGATCCAGACACCTCGGCCATGCAAAGTAAGAAGATTTTTTTCGCCGGCGGGGGATGAGAGGTTCACTGGATGAGCCAGTTCCAATCGGGCAAGTTGCGCATAGTAGCGCAGGAAATCAACCGATTCGCGAATCTCGGCCAGCGCATCAGGCGCCGTCTTGTGGCTTTCGGTACTCAAGAGCGTCAGCGCTTGATCCGCATGCAGTTCAATGCCATCTGCCCATTGTTCCAACGCGTCTGCACGGTGTCCGGCAGACAGCCGGCTCCAGTGATGGAAGCCCGTTTGCGCTGCGCTGCAGGTGCTGTCCGGTACGCCGATAGTCAGTTCGCCAAAGCGTTGCCCGTAGTGCGTTTTCAGGTTTTTACCTGTCGACATGCAACCGATGACCCAGCGTTGAACATCGCGACTGGCCAGTAGGTAGCCGGCTGAGTTGCGGCGGCCTTGATGCAGGCGGTGCGGATCAGGCAAATTCTCGGCTGGCGAGAACATGCGCTGTGTGCAGACTTCCAGCGGATTTTGCAACAGCTGCGCGTTTGTTGTGTCCGGGTTGTTGAGTTGGTGAATGAATGACGTGTTAGCACCGTTTTCCAGCAGGCGTCGGATGAGGTAGGACAGCGCGGCAGCCTGCGTTCCGACGGGGGTGTAGATGCGGCAGGGCAGGGTACTGAAAGCGGGGAACTGCCTGACGGCGTTCCAGAGCGTTTCACCCATGCCGTACAGACGCTGGCATTCGAAGTTCCAGACGTGACTGTCATCCGGTGCCTGCTGGGCATCACGCACCGCCATGGCCAGCACGGCAGCCAGCGTCAGTGCGTTGTGGGTGCCGAACATCGGATAGACTCGCTTGCGGTTGCGCATCAGCAGTCGCGCACAGGCCAGATAATTCATATCGGTTGCTGCGCGGCTGGTCAGCACTGGATAGCTTTTGAGACCCGCCTGCTGGGCTCGCATGATTTCGGTGTCCCAGTAGGCACCCTTGACTAGCCTGATTTGCCAGCGTCGTCCGGTGTCGTCTGCATGCTGCAGCAGCAGTTCAATGACTTTCAGCGCACGCTTTTGGTAGGCTTGCACGGCGAGTCCCAAACCCTGCCATTGCTGTACCGCCGGGTCTGCATCCGATACCAGTTTTTCGTGAACGGCATGCGCAATGTCCAGCGTGAGCATCAGCCGGTCGGACTCTTCTGCATCAATGGTCAGGGGGATGTTGCGTTGTGCTGCAAGACGGGCGATCTGAAAGACCCGGTCCGGCAGTTTTTGCATGACATCGGCGCGGTGCAGTTCATCAAACTGCGGATGCAGGGCCGACAGCTTGAGCGACATGCCGTGAGCCGGATGTTTGCCAACGGTCGGCATCGACTGCGCTGTCTGTGAATACAGACCGAGATAGTGGTCGACATCCTCCTGTGTCTGCGCTGATTCGCCCAGGCTGTCGAAAGACAGGCAGTCGGCTGCATGCAACTGCTGCATGAGCGATGCCGATATGTCACTGCTGCAGACGCCGGCGACAAACTGTTGACCGATCTGGCGCAGCATCCAGGCCGCGGTGCGGTCGATGCCCTGCGCCATCAGGTGAGTCCACCACCCTGGTTCTTCGTGGGCCTGATGCCCCGCTTCGATTTTGCCGGCCCATGCCAGAGCAGCGTCCTGCCAGCCCAGCAGACCCCGATGCCGGTGTTTAAGGGTGTCCCAATGCCCCTGCGACAGCTTGTCTGCGATCAGGGCCGCGCGGGTTGCAGCGTCAGGCGTGCGCACGAGTGCTTCGGCAAGTCGCATGAGGGCCAGACCTTCGGGCGTGGCCAGTGGATAGTCCTGCAGCAGTCTTTCGATCGACAGGAGGGGGGGCTTGTGTGAGCGCATACCCTGCACCCACTGATCTGCCCAACCGCGGGCGCGCTGCAGGGTCACCTCTGTGCTCCGCAGGATGCCTGCAGCCTGCCGCAGACAGGCGTTTTCGTCAGGCGTGGCGTTGTTGAGCGCCTGATCGTAGCCCCCCGGGGTCATCCAGCTCCAGGCCTGCACCGGTTCACTGTCGCGACCCTCGTCTGTGTCGCCCGCAATGCCCCCCTGATGTCCCATGTTGCCGTTATCACTCATGCCGGCTTTTTCCTCCCTGTCAGGATTGTGCGGGAAAATGCGTCAGTGAGTGCGTCAAATTGATCCATGTTTCTACCGCCACTTCTTCGGCTCGGGCGGTGGGGGCGATGCCGGCCGCTTCCAGTGCACCGGCCGGCAGCAGGGGGCCGAGCGTTCCGCGCAGCATCTTGCGACGCTGGGAGAACGCCTGTGTGACCAGCGCTGAAAACATGCCCTGGTGTGATGCGCGTACACGCTGTTGTGCAAGCGGCACCATGCGGACGATGGCCGACATGACCCGCGGGGGCGGGTCGAAGGCTTCTGGCGGTACATCAAACAGATGTTCGATGTCGTAGCGGGCCTGCAGCATCACCGACAGCCTGCCATAGTCCTTGCTGCCCGGTGTGGCGGCCATGCGATCAATCACTTCTTTTTGCAGCATGAACACCTGTTCGGTGATGTGTCCCGCAAACTCAGCCAGATGAAACAGCAGGGGCGAGGAAATGTTGTAGGGCAGGTTGCCCACCACGCGCAGCGGTCCGGGCAGGCTGGCATAGTCGAATGTGAGTGCATCAGCCTCATGGATGATGAGGTGTTTGGCCAGAGGGCCGGCATGCAGGCGACCGACCAGATCACGGTCGATTTCGATGACATGCATCGGATTGACCACCGGGGCCAGACGGCGGGTCAGGGCGGTGAGACCCGGACCGATCTCCACCATGTGCTCGCCCGACAAAGGCCGGATGGCGTGAGTGATGGCGTCCAGCACCGATTCGTCGGTCAGGAAATGCTGACCGAAGCGCTTGCGCGCCACGTGTTGTCTGTTCATGAAATTGTGCTTGTCAGTGTAGGGGTATCAGCCGTCTGTCGGCGCGGCCGTTCGCTGTTGTATCTGCTGGTGACGAACCATGAAACAGGCATGGTCCCATGCAGCCAGCAGGCTGTCGCAGGAGGCTTCTCCCGTTCCGGCCAGATCCAGCGCGGTGCCATGATCGACGGATGTGCGAATGATGGGCAGCCCC
>SXZD01000228.1 GCA_005788065.1 Burkholderiales bacterium | reverse complement strand
GAGGCCCTGTATCTGTCCAATATCGCGCGCAAGGTCACTGTCATTCACCGCCGCGACAAATTCAAGGCCGAAGCCATTCTCATCGACAAGCTCAACGAAAAAGTGGCCGAGGGGAAAATTGAAGTGGTCTGGAATCATCGCCTGCAGGAAGTGCTCGGCGATGACAGCGGCGTCACCGGAATCCGTGTACAGTCGGTTGCCAACGAAACCGTCAAGAACATCGCACTCACCGGGGTGTTCATCGCCATCGGGCACAAACCCAACACCGACATTTTCGAGGGTCAACTGGAAATGAAAGGCGGCTACATCGTCACGCGCAGCGGTCTGAACGGTCTGGCCACCATGACATCCGTCCCCGGTGTGTTTGCTGCCGGCGACGTCCAAGATCACATCTACCGCCAGGCCATCACCAGTGCCGGCACAGGCTGCATGGCCGCCCTGGATGCACAGCGCTGGCTCGAAGCCGAGCACGGTTAAGCGGATGCGTTGATGTGAATCGGGGGAGGTCAGTCAAACGTGTCCAAACCGCCCCTGACTTTATTTGAGCAGCTCTCCGGCTTCAGGAAAGAACTGAAAGACCGAGAGCAGCAACGCCTCGAAGCCGAGCGCGAAGAGGCTCGCCGCAAGGCGCGCCTTGAAGCGGAAAAAAACCTCTTCCGCAACACCGTGGGCGACGTCAAGCCACTCAAACCGCAGAATCGCGCCAACACCGACAAACCCAAACCCGAACCACTGCCACTGCAGCGCTGGCAAGACGAACAAGACGTACTTCAGGAAAGTCTCTCAGATGAACTGGACGTGGAGCGTCTGCTCGACACCGACGACCAACTCGCCTTCCGGCGCAACGGTATCGGGCCCGACACCGTTAGGCAATTGCGGCGCGGCCGCTGGGTCATACAGGCGCAACTTGACCTGCACGGCTACCGGGTAGATGAAGCCCGCGAAGAAGTGGCCACCTTCATCCGCAATTGCGTGCGGCACGAGGTGCGCTGCGTACGCGTGATTCACGGTAAGGGTTTGGGATCTGCAGGCAAGGAATCGGTCTTGCGCGACAAGGTGCGCCGCTGGCTGGTACAAAAAGACGAAGTGTTGGCGTTCTGCTCGGCCGGGCCCCGCGATGGGGGCGCCGGCGCGCTGATTGTGCTGTTGAAATCAGCTTAAAGCGTCAGATCGCGGCGTTGTCGCGCTCGCCGGTGCGGATGCGGATCACCTGGCTCACATCGGTCACGAAAATCTTGCCGTCGCCAATCTTGCCGGTGCGTGCGGCTCCCACGATTGCTTCAATCGCAGCATCCACGCGGTCAGCAGGCACGACCACTTCAATTTTTACCTTGGGCAAAAAATCCACCACATACTCGGCACCGCGATACAGTTCAGTGTGTCCACGCTGACGGCCAAATCCTTTGACCTCGGTTACGGTCAAGCCGGTTACGCCCACTTCTGCCAGCGCCTCGCGCACTTCATCGAGTTTGAACGGTTTGACAACTGCGGTGATGAGTTTCATGGGTGAATGTCCTCCAAGTCATTGAAACGGGATGTTATCGGATAGCGCCAGTCCCGACCAAACGCGCGGTGTGTCACGCGGATGCCAATCGGTGCCTGACGGCGTTTATATTCGTTGATACGCAGCAGGCGCACAGCCTTGTGAACGTCCGCTGCCAAAAAACCAGCGGCCAGGATGTCTTCCACCGACTCATCGTTTTCCATGTAGCGCGTGAGGATGGCATCCAGCACGTCATAGGGTGGCAGACTGTCCTGGTCGACCTGATTGGGCCGCAACTCGGCTGAGGGAGCCCGCGTCAAAATCCGCTCGGGGATGACTTCACCCAGCGAATTGCGGTGGCGGCAGAGTGCATACACCAGCGTCTTGAAAATATCCTTGATGACGGCAAATCCGCCCGCCATATCGCCATACAGGGTGCAGTAACCGGTTGCCAGTTCGCTTTTGTTGCCGGTGGTCAGCACGATGGCGCCCGTTTTGTTGGACAGCGCCCTCAGCAGCGTACCGCGTATGCGCGCCTGCAGGTTCTCCTCGGTGGTGTCAGCCTTCAGCCCCTCGAACACAGGTGCCAGCGTATCGTCAAAAGCCTTCATGCACGCTGCAATAGGCAACTCGTCATAGCGTACGTTCAGCCGTTTGACCATGTCACGCGAGTCTATCCACGAAATGTCGGCTGTGTAGGGCGACGGCATCATCACAGCCCTCACCTTGTCTGCACCCAGCGCATCAACGGCGATAGCCAGCGTCAGGGCAGAGTCCACCCCGCCGGACAAACCGATAATGGCCCCCGGGAATCCGTTCTTGCCCACGTAGTCACGCACACCGAGCACCAGTGCATCATAGACCTGAGCCACCGAGTCTGTGACGGGCGCCATGACGGTATCCCGGAAATGCAGCGCGCCCCCCACATCGCGCGTGAGGTCGAACACAGAGACAGCCGCCTCGAACAGCGGCATCTGGTGAACGCACCGACCCGTGTCATCCATGACAAAAGAACCGCCATCAAACACCAGCTCGTCCTGCCCGCCCACCGGGTTGGCATACACCACCGCCATACCGGTTTCTTTCACACGCTCGCGTATGACATCCAGTCGCATGGACTGCTTGCCCATGTGAAACGGAGACGCATTGGGAACCAGCAGCACCTCCGCGCCGGCTGCACGGGCCGCCTCAGGTGCGTACGGGTACCACGTGTCTTCGCAGATGTTCAGACCGAAACGCACGCCTTCAACCGTAAACACGAAGGGACGGTTGTCCGGCGTGAAATAACGCTGCTCATCGAACACGTCATAGTTGGGCAGATCATGCTTATGATACGAGCCCTCGATAGCCCCGCGGTAGATGACGCTGGCCGTGTTGAAACACACCCCGTCCTGCCGTTGTGGATAGCCCACCACGATGTGCAGGTCCAACTCCGCCGTCTGGCTGCACAGCAACTGCAATGCAGCGTGGGTGCGCCGATAGAACGACGGACGCAGCAGCAGGTCTTCGGGTGGATACCCGGTCAAGGACAGTTCGGGGGTCAGCAGGATGCGCGCACCTTTTGCCGCCGCCTCACGGGCAGCCTGCACCAACACACGCAGGTTTCCCTGCAAATCACCGACCGTGAGGTTCAATTGGGCGATTGCCATCCGTACACGCGCTAAACTCACTGAATTGCCTTCCTGGTGTTCGTTGTATGAATCTTGCCCTGCGCATCACCGCGCGTCTGTCCGACATACCTGCAGACGCGTGGGACAACCTTGTCAAAAAAAGCCATGGTGGTGTGCTGCACCCCGCCCTGCGTCACGCATTCCTGTCTGCCATGGAAGACAGCGCGGATGTTGGCGAACGCACGGGATGGGTACCCAGACACCTGTGTCTGCATGATGCTGACGACACACTCATCGCAGCAGCACCTGCCTACCTTAAATATCATTCCTACGGTGAATATGTGTTCGATTGGGCGTGGGCAGATGCCTATCAGCGCAACCAACTCGAATATTACCCAAAATTGCTGACGGCCATTCCCTTCACCCCGGTATTCGGCAACCGTCTGCTGGCGCAAAATGATGAAAGCCGCGCATTTCTGCTGCAAGCGATCATGCAGACACTGAAGCAGGCCAGTACCGACAGCAGCATTTTCGGGGAGCGTATCAGTTCCTGGCACGGTCTGTTTCTGGACGAAGCCACCCTGCCGGACATGGGCAAAACAGAACTCCTGAAACGCGACACGGTGCAGTTTCACTGGCGAAATACCGGTGCGCAACCGTATGACTCTTTCGACGCGTTTCTGGCAACGCTGACCCAAAAGAAACGCAAAAACATACTGGCAGAGCGGCGCAAAGTGGCACAGGCCGGCATCGTGGTGCGTCCGGTCACGGGGCATGAAATATCAGCCGAACAACTGGACTTTTTCTATCGCTGCTACGCCAACACCTACCGTGAACACCGCAGCCTGCCCTATCTGAGCCCCGACTTTTTCAAGGCGGTGATATCAAGGATGCCGCAGCAGTTGGTCTTCTTTTTCGCAGAACGGCTGACATCGGCTGACGCGCAGCCCGTGGCGGCCAGCCTGTGCCTGCAGTCAGACACCACGCTGTACGGACGTTACTGGGGGGCGATGGAGCATGTGCCCTGTCTGCACTTTGAAACAGCCTACTATGCGCCTTTGCAATGGGCCATCGGACAGAAATTGCAGTGCTTTGAAGGCGGTGCTCAGGGCGAACACAAGATGAGCCGGGGATTCATGCCCGTGCCGGCCTCTTCACGACATTGGCTGGCGCACCCCGCTTTCGCAGATGCGATCGAACGCTATCTGCAGCGGGAATCAGCGGGAATGGCAAACTATCTGAACGAACTGGAATCGCATCCGCCGTTCAGGCACGTGAGTGACCGAGTGACCGAGTGACCGAGTGACCGAGTGACCGAGTGACCGAGTGACCGGATATGCGTCTACTCGTCACTCATCACTCGGCAACTCGTCACTTTTTCATTTGCCTTCAGCCTTGTTATGGTTGGCCACACCCGCCAGGATCTCAGCGTGAGCCTCATCAGGACCGCCCCAGCCTTCGACCTTCACCCACTTGCCTTT
>SXZD01000227.1 GCA_005788065.1 Burkholderiales bacterium | reverse complement strand
CCGATGCCATGGGCCTGGGCCTCTATTTTGCAGAGGGTGAAGGGCCCAAATTCGAGCGCCCGCTGCGCGATGAAGCAGCGATTGCGCAGTTGGCTGTGCCGGATGTCTCCACCTCGCTGCGGTATGTCACCGATGCCGTGACAACCATCCGAAGCGCGCTCGGTGGCCGCGTACCGTTGATCGGCTTTTCCGGGAGCCCATGGACGCTGGCTTGCTACATGGTCGAAGGTGGCGGCAGCGATGACTTCCGCACCGTCAAGACCATGCTCTACAAGCGTCCAGACCTCTTGCACCGTATCCTGGATGTGACCACCCGGGCCGTGACCGACTATCTGAACGCGCAGATTGATGCAGGAGCACAAGCCGTCATGGTATTCGACAGCTGGGGTGGAGCGCTGGCAGATGGTGCGTTTCAGAAATTCTCCCTGGCCTACACACAACGGGTGATATCTGGTTTGAAGCTGGAGGCGCAACATACAGATGGCCCGCGTGAACGGATTCCTTCGATTGTCTTTACCAAGGGTGGCGGCCTCTGGCTTGAAGAGATTGCAGGCTGTGGCTGCGATGCAGTGGGGGTGGATTGGACGGTAAATCTGGGCAATGCACGGGCACGGGTGGGTGACCGAGTCGCGCTGCAGGGTAACCTGGATCCGGTGGCATTGTTTGCCGAGCCGGATCAAATCCGAGGCGAGGTAGCCAAGGCATTGGAATCCTTCGGACTGCCGCAGGATGGTTGCGGACACGTGTTCAACCTCGGACATGGTATCTCGCAGTTCACGCCGCCAGACAACGTAGCGGTATTGGCAGAGGCTGTACACACGTACAGTCGTCGCCAGCGTGCACAATAAGGGGGCATATCCACAGGGGGTTGTCCGACTTATTCACACAGTTCACATTCAGGTCCGTGTGGATAGCGTGAAACCCGCAAGCCTTCGTGGAACTCGCTTTCCGTTGTGCAAGTAATTGAAAAATATAAGACTATTTAGCCTTTTCGCGGCGGTAAAAAACCGTGTCCTTTGTTGCTGCACGTACGGATAATTCCACTGCAACTGCGTTGTCCCCAAAGTTATCCACAGTTTGTCCGTCGGGTGAAATGGTACGCAGCGCACAGGGCTTGGCATCTTTACTTCATGTGTTGTCTTAAGATCAAGAATGCAAACTGACAGCCCGTCCGCCGTGGAACATCAAACCCGTCCCGCCGTCTATGTCGGGGTATTGGTCGATGTGCCACTGCCGGGCGTCTTTGATTACCGCTGGCCGTTTGACACAGCTCCACAGGTGGGTGAGTCGGTGGTGGTGCCGTGGGGTACGAAATCGGTATGGGCCTGGGTCTGGGAGGTTCGTCCTTCTCCGGCCGCCGGTGTGGATAAGGCGCGTATCCGGGATGTGCTCTCCCGCATTGAACAGGCACCCATCCTTGAGAAGCGCTGGCGTGACCTGCTTGAGTTTGCCAGCCGCTACTATCATCACCCCTTGGGGGCCTGCGTGGCCGATGCCCTGCCGCGCGTGATGAAACATCTGGGTAAAGATGCCACTGCGCCGGCAGCGTTGCGCAAGTGGGACAAGCGACAGCGTGAGGGTACAGGGCAGGCTTCTGCGGCCTCCGGCGCGCCAGCACAGGAACCCATCCTCAACAGCGAGCAGCAAGCCGCTGTGGACGCCCTGTGCAGGCGCGATTGCTTCTCGGTCACGTTGCTGCACGGCGTGACTGGCAGCGGCAAGACAGAGGTCTATCTGCGCGCCATTGCGCACCATGTGGGTTTGGGTCAGCAGTGCTTGCTGTTGCTGCCCGAGATCAATCTGACACCCCAGGTGGAAGCGTATCTGACCAGCCGGCTGCCCGGGTTGCGCATTGCGACCCTGCACAGCAATCTGGCCGACGGAGCACGCGCAACACGCTGGCTTGCGGCGCAGGCCGGGCAGCTTGATCTCATCATTGCAACGCGTCTGGGCGTGTTCACGCCGATGCCGCGACTGGGTCTGATTGTGGTGGATGAAGAGCATGATGCGTCCTACAAGCAGATGGAGGGGCTAAAATATTCAGCGCGCGACCTGTCGATCATGCTGGGACGCATTCATGATGCGCCGGTTGTGCTGGGTTCTGCGACGCCGTCGCTGGAGACGTGGCACCGGGTTAAGAATGAGCAGTATGCGTTGCTGCAACTGACGCAACGCGCTGCTGCCGGTGCGCAATTGCCAAGCGTGGAGTTGATTGATACCCGGATCAACCGCACACAGGACGGGCTGACACAGGCTGCCATGGATGCCATACGCGATGTGCTGGCGCAGGGCATGCAGGCCTTGGTTTTCCTGAATCGCAGGGGCTATGCACCGGCGCTTACCTGCAATGCCTGTGGCTGGGTGGCCGACTGCAAGTCATGCAGTGCGCACATGGTGTGGCACCGGGTCGACCGGCAATTGCGTTGCCACCATTGCGGGCATGCCAGCCGCGTCCCAGTTCGATGTCCGACGTGCGGCAATCAGGATCTCAGTGCGTTCGGGCGCGGCACACAGCGCGTTGAAGAGGCGCTGCAGCAACTGTTCCCCAAGGCGGGACTGTTGCGCATTGATGCCGACAGCACGCGCGGCAAGACCGGAGCGCAGGACGCTTTCGCAGCGGCACATGGTGACGCGGTGGACATCCTCGTGGGCACGCAGATGGTGGCCAAGGGGCACGACTTCCAGCGGGTGAAACTCGTGGTTGCGCTCAATGTGGATGCCAGCCTGTTTTCTCATCAACCCAAGGCGGCTGAACGTCTGTTTGCACAGTTGATGCAGGTATCAGGCCGTGCGGGCCGTACCGGCGGCGCTGGCCGTTTTCTGGTGCAGACCGGCTACCCTGAGCATGCCCTGTTTGCCTGTCTGAAGAAGCAGGACTATGAGGGCTTTGCACGGCATGAATTGAGTCTGCGCAAGGAAGCGGGCATTCCTCCGTTTGCGTTTCAGGCCCTGCTGCGGGCCGACCACAAAAAGCTGGATGTAGCGATGGCGTTTCTGCGGGACGCGCGCGATATGGCCTATGAACACATTGCATCAATGACGGTTCCAGACAGTGAGTTCATCAATGTGTGTGACCCGGTTGCGCTCACTGTGGTGAGGGTGGCCAAGGTGGAGCGGGCACAACTCTTGGTAGAATCATCGTCGCGACAGTTGCTGCAGTCTTTGCTGACTGATTGGCTGGCGCAGTTGTCTGCCATGCGCACGCCCGCGCGCTGGTTTGTTGATGTTGACCCCACCGAAATCTGAGTCTCCATGTCGTTTTCCGGAAGCAATCCCGTGCTGGGCATGAACCCCGCACAGCGTCAGGCTGTTCTTCATCTGGACGGTCCCTGCCTCGTGCTGGCCGGCGCAGGCTCCGGCAAAACGCGCGTGATCACGCAAAAGATTGCACACCTGGTCAATGAGGCGGGATATCAGGCCCGCAACATTGCCGCTGTTACCTTCACCAACAAGGCAGCCAAGGAAATGGCGGAACGTGTGGGTGCGCTGCTGGAGCCGGCACGCGCCAAGGGGCTCACCGTCTGTACGTTTCACTCGCTGGGCATGCGGCTGCTGCGCGAAGAGCACAAGGCTGCTGGATTGAAAGAGCGGTTTTCCATATTGGATGCAGCCGACGCAGCGGGCATTGTGCAGCAGTTGCTGGCCACCACCGACAAGCAGTTGATACGCCGCGCCCAGAGCCAGATTTCGCTGTGGAAAAATGGTCTGATAAACCCCACGCAAGCGCTGCACGAGGCTGACTCCGAAAACACCGCGCAGGTGGCGCGTGCATATGCCAGCTATGAAGCCACCTTGAACGCGTATCAGGCCGTGGACTTTGACGACCTCATCCTGCGCCCTACCCGCTTGCTGCAAGAACAGGCGGAAGTACGCGAGCGGTGGCAGAATCGTTTGCGATACTTGCTGGTGGACGAAGTGCAAGACACCAACGCCTGCCAATATGCATTGCTGAGACTCATTGCGGGTCCGCGTGCCATGTTCACGGCTGTGGGCGACGATGACCAGGCCATTTATGCATGGCGCGGTGCAACGCTGGAAAACCTGCGCCAGCTCACGGTGGATTATCCGCAGTTGCAGGTCATCAAGCTGGAGCAGAATTACCGTTCAACCGGGCGCATTCTGAAAGCTGCCAACCAGCTGATTGAAAACAATCCCAAGCTGTTTCCTAAAACGCTGTGGTCCGAGCATGGAATGGGCGAAGCTATCGGTGTTAAGCCCATGAAAGAAGACGAGCATGAGGCCGAGTCGGTTGCCATCATGTTGTCGGCCGACCGCTTCGAGCGGCGTGCGAAGTATTCCGATTACGCCATTCTGTATCGCAGCAACCATCAGGCGCGCATACTCGAACAGGCTTTGCGCAAGCAGAAGATTCCGTATGTACTTACCGGTGGTCAATCATTTTTTGAGCGTTCGGAAATCAAGGACATCATTGCCTACCTGCGTCTGCTGGCCAACAACGATGACGATCCTGCTTTCATCCGCGCCATCACGACACCGCGTCGGGGCATTGGGCAACAGACGCTTGAATCGCTGGGCTTGTATGCCGGCGATCGGGGCGTATCGTTGTTCGAGGCCGTGTTCGAAAGCGGACTGGAACAGCGCATGGCTGCGCGCATGATCGAACCACTGCGCACCTTTGTTGAGTTTCTGCAGCGGCTGGAAGAGCGCGCGCATCGCGACCCCGCCGGCGATGTGCTGCGTGATCTGCTTTCTGCCATCAACTATGAAGAGTGGCTGTACGAGCAGCATGATGAACGCGGTGCCCAGTCGCGTTGGCAGAACGTGCTGGACTTCGTTTCGTGGATTACGGAGAAAAGCGGTGTGCAGCAGGCTGAAAAAGTGAACGATGCCAGCGGCGAAGAAATCATCAGTGGCGAGACGGAAAGCCTCATCGACCTGACACAGAAGATTGCGCTGATCACCATGCTGGACCGCAAGGAAGATGAAGGTCGTCCGGACGCAGTGCAGCTTTCAACATTGCACGCAGCCAAGGGGCTGGAATTTCCGCATGTCTTTCTGATTGGTTGTGAGGAAGGCCTGCTGCCCAACTTCAATGAAGAGGCAGAGCGTTTTCTGGACGATGAAAAACTGGAAGAAGAACGCCGCTTGATGTATGTGGGCGTTACGCGTGCGCAGCGAACGCTGACGATTACCCACTGCCTGCACCGGCGCAAAGGACGCGAGATGGTTCGTTGCGAACCGTCCCGCTTCATCGGTGAATTGCATCTGGATGACGGTGCTGATGCAGTGACAGACGCGACACCTGCCCTCAGTCCGAAAGAGCGGCTCAGTGCCCTGAAGAACCTGCTGCAAAAGGGCTCAAACGCCGCTTGATTTGCGTCGTTCAATTTGCGCCTTTTTTAGTCTGCTCCGCTTGGTTTGTGCCGCGTAAAACGTTTTAACCGAAAGGGTCAGGTTCCGCGCCCCCGGTCATGGCAGCGCATTGAACCTGACCGTATCCTCACACGGCTTCTGCGGCGGTCTTTGCAGACTTTTTCTTTTTGCCGCGGGCCGCTTCCATTTTGGTCATCATCTGCATATTGCGAACCACAACGGTCTGGTAGGTTTCGGGCAGGGTGCGCACCATCAGGTCGATGGCCACGGCATCCGGTCCGACCAGCACACGACGCTTGTTGCCACGCACGGCATCCAGAATGATTTTGGCCGCCTTCTCTGGCGTGGTGATGAAGAGTTTTTCAAACGTCTTCTTGCCGTCTGCTTCGGACTGTCCTGTCAACTCTGAAACGCTGCTGGTGTAGCGTGCGGTGCGTGCGATATTGGTCTTGATGCCACCGGGGTGAACACAGGTGGCCGACACGCCGCAGTTTTGCATGTCCAGTTCCTGACGCAGGCTTTCGGTAAATCCCCGAACCGCAAATTTGCTGGCATTGTAGGTGCACTGCGTGGGCTGCGAGAAAAGACCGAAAATGCTGGACACGTTGATGATGTGACCGTCGCCGGCGGCT
>SXZD01000226.1 GCA_005788065.1 Burkholderiales bacterium | reverse complement strand
CCTGCCTCAGCCAATGATAGGCGCCAGCGATGGGTGCCAGCGATGGGTGCCAGCGATGGGTGCCAGCGATGGGTGCCAGCGATGGGTGCCAGCGATGGGTGCCAGCGATGGGTGCCAGCGATGGGTGCCAAAATGCGCAGTATCAGTTAACCGCCGCGTCCTTGCCTTCCACCGTATCCTTGCGGATGTACAACCGCAAAGAACTCTTCGTCTTCTTCTGATACTCCACCAACTGACGGATCAGCGCCGGGTTCATCATGTGCCCCTTGGCCAACAGCAGCACATTTTCCTTGCTCAGCAGATTGCGCGTCAGCACAAACCCCGGTTGCAACTTCTCAACCGGCATGATGACCTCATCCGGTTTTTCCATTTCCGCCAACACATTGAGCGCCGCACCGAAGGCTAGCATCAAATCGGGATCGTAACGCTTACCCGCCGCTCCACGGATGAATTCTGCCGCTTCTTTTTCCGTCAGACGTTTCGGTGCCAACCACCCCAACTGCAGCTCATCATAGTCTTCCGCAATTGTCAGGATACGCGACCCCATCGGAATGATGTTTTTCATCAAACCATCCGGAAACCCCTGACCATCAAAACGTTCATGGTGATGACGGATGATGAGCGCAACACCTTCCATCTCCGTCATGCCCATCAATGCATTTTCGCCCATCACAGAGTGCTTCGTGAAGGCAGCTCGCTCCTCGCCATTCAACTGCGTCACCGGCACCGTCAGCCATTCATCTTTCAGACCGATTTTGCCGATATCGTGCAGCAGGCCTGCCACATAGATATCCTGAATTTCGCTCTCCAGCAGGTTCATCTGCTGAGCCATGATTTTGGCCAGATCACCCACGCGCCTGCCATGACCGGCCATCGCAGGCGACTTCATCTCAATGATGTTGGCAAACGTCTTGACTGCCAGCAGATACTGCCCCTTCAGTTCTTCCTGCGCCTGTTCCAGAAACAGATTGGTCTGCTCCAGTTCTTGAGTGCGTGCCTTTACCCGAAGCTCCAGATCCTTGTTCAGGTCGGCCAGTTCCATGTTGCGAATCTCAAGCGTCCGCGCCAACCGGTCGCGCTCCAGACGCAAACGACGGTTTTCCATCACATCGCGGATGACAATTTTGAGTTCTTCGTCATTCCAAGGCTTGTTCAGATAGCGATGTACCTTGCCGATATTGATGGCATCCACCGTCGACTTGGTATCCGCGTAGCCGGTCAGCAGGATGCGCCCACAGTCAGGCGCCACCTCGCTCATCGCCTGCAAAACCTCGACACCCGACAAACCCGGCATGCGCATGTCGCTGATGATAATCGACGGCTCGCGAGCCTTGGCCTTTGCGATGGCCTCGCGACCGTCTGTACTTGCATCAATCAACATGCCCTCGCTGCGCAGCGAGCGCTTCAGCGCATTGAGCACATTGGGCTCATCGTCCACCAACAGGACATAGGGCAATTCACCAGTTGCACTTTCCGTCATGATTTTACCCTCTTGGCGATTTACGCCAGTTGCACCATCTCAATGAACATGGCGGCACGACGGCATGTCGGCTCGAACCAGTCAAAGAGATTTTGGCGCGTCAGACCGATGCGGCCCAACAACGCTTCCGGTATATCGTTGAACGAGTCCGGATTATTTTTTTCCATGGCGCCGGAGTAGCGGTCGGCCACAGCCAACACCATTCCCAGCGGACTGTGTGTCTGCTCATAATCATGATGTACCGCCACCGCATCAACGACTTCCTGCGGCAATCGCCAGGACTCCACCAGACGCCGGCTCACCTCAGCATGGTCAAAACCCCATTCGGCCCGCTCAATCTGATAGTGATGCAAGCCCTGCACACTGCCGGTCAGCAAAATCTCCTGATAACGCTCGGGAAACTTGGTCATCAGCACCAAGCGACCGAGATCATGCATCAGACCTGCCGTGAAAGCCATGATGGGAGACAGCACGGTTTCGGACGCGATAACCCGCGTTGCGGTGGCAGCACCCACGGAATGGCGCCAATAGGCGTTCAGCGTCAGGGGATCCAGCGTATTGAGCTTGAAATTTTCGACCAGCAGGGCACTGAGCACAATGCCGCGCGTGTTGGCCATACCCACCACCATGATGGCCTCATCCACACCGCCGATGCGTCGCTGCAATCCGAAGAAAGGCGAATTGGCCACACGCAGCAGACGACCGGACAACACCGGGTCCAGCGTCAGCCTGCGTGACAACTCGCCCAGGTCGCAATCATCGTTGCTGACCAACTGGATGAGCTCAACCAGATTGCCGGACAAGACCGGCAACTCGAGATCAAGTGAATCGAGCATTTCGATGGACATGTTACGGTACCCGCATGGTGACCAGCACACCTTTGGACAGAGAACGTTTGCCCATCGGCGTCAGGTTGGCCAGGAAATCCTGACCCCGATAGCTGAAGCTAGCCTCAGAGCCCTGGAAGTCGTCCTCGAGCAAGGCATTGCCCACCGCTTCGGACAATGCGCGCGGCAACTCGCCGATGGCCTCGCCGACCAGTGTGCTGTTGTCTGGCCCCAGCCAATGGTCTGCCTGCTGGTTGGACAGCGCCACCTCGCCTTCGTGGTCAATACCCAGAATGCCCACGGACACATTGTCCAGCACTTCCTGCAGCACCAGCATGTAGTCGGTGTCGCGGGCGATACGCTCGTTTTTCTCCATCACGCGCTGCTCCAGCACGTGATTCAGGCGCACCAGTTCGGTGTTGACGGTTTCAACTTCTTTGTGGAGTGCTGCGTTTTCCAGTTCCACCTGCAGACGCCGGAAAGCTTCTGCAATGTTGGCACGCAACTGATCATCGTCCCACGGCTTGGTCAGGAACTTGTAGATCGCACCCTTGTTGATGGCGTCGGTAACCGATTGCAGCTCGGTATAGCCCGAGAGCACCATGCGCATGGTGTTTGGATAAAGCTCCTTGACCTGCGAGAGGAACTCGGTACCGTTCATCTCCGGCATGCGCTGATCCGATACGATGACACCCACTTTGTTGGATGCCAGAATCTCGAATGCTTCTGCGGCCGAGGTTGTGGAAAAAATCTGGTAACCGTCCTTGCGCAACAGTCGCTTCAGGGCAGACAGTACGTTGGCTTCATCGTCCACCAGCAAGATGGTTTTGAGGATGGCATCGCCATCCCCTTCCTGCCGGTTGAAACTGCCGGGCGTATACGCATTGATCCAGTCGCTCAGGCCAGCCGCACTGAGTGCCTGCGTGTACAGATTGCCCTGCCCGGCTTCGCAGCCCATGCGGGCAATGACCGCATGCTGGGTTTCCTTGGCGATACCGTCAGCCAGCGTGGCAATTTTGAGGCTTTGCGCCATTGAAATGATGGCGCGCACCAGCGCATGATCATCGGAGCGGCGGGCAATGTTCTGGATGAAACTGCTGTGTATGCGGATGCGGTTGACCGGATAGGCCTTCAGGAAACTGAGGCTGGATGCACCGGCGCCAAAGTCATTGAGCGTGAGCACCACACCCATTTCCTTGAGCTTGAACAGCACCTCCTGGGATGATTTGTCCACACCGCGCAAGGCCATTTCAGAAAACGAAATCTCCAAATGCCCGGGATCGAAGCCTGCATCATGCAACAGACGCGTCAGACGCCCGATGGCATCAGCCTGACGGAACTGACGCGAGGACATGGGTACGCTGACGCGAAAAAGCGCATTGGACGATCGCTGCACATGCTTGATGTCGGCCACCACCTGCACCATCATCCATTCACCGATCGCAATGATCTGCGATGACAACTCCGCCAGACGCATGATCTCGGACTGGTCGATCTCGCCGTATTCCGGATGCATCCAATTCAGTGAGGCATCAACTGCCACGATCTGGCCTGCCCGAAGATCCAGTTGAGGCTGATAGCGTACCTGCAACTGCTCACGTGACACCGCAGAACGCAGATCGGCAATCAGGCGCGACTCGCGCTGCATCTGACGCCCGATATCCTCGCTGTAGGACAGCAATCCGGCGTGCTCCTTGAGCATGCCGGTCGCGAATGCCTGACGCGCACTGACCAGCAGGCGCTGCGCATTGTCGCCATCACCGGGGAACATGGATGCTCCGGCCAGTGGTTGCACAAACAGTTCCATCCCCTCGATGAGAAGCGGCTGCGCAAAGCGCTGCAGGATGTCTCCCAGCGCAACCAGGGCATCGCCCCTGTCCCCGCACGGTATGGTCGCAATCAGAAATCTGTCGCTGGAAACGCTGCCGAGCAACCAACCGTCGCCCTCAAGCGGCCGCAGTAACTCTGCAATCGTGCTTGACACGGTTTCGATCAGGCCATCGCCCAGGGTTTCGGACAATTCGCGCAGTCCCCGAAAACCCAGATGGGTCACGCCGACATGTTGCTGGGTCTGCCTGCATTGCGCGATGCGCTCATCCAGTGCGGCCACAAAGGCATGCGCCTGGAGGAAACCTGTATCGGCATCCCGTTGCGGGCCTTGCCGCTGAGCGGTGGATTGAACCGAGCTGCCGGGTGTCTGTTCGTTCATGCGATCAACCTCTGTGCTGCATCAGGCCGCATTGGCCGTCGGTTCCGTCTGGGACTGGCCATCGCCCTGCTTCTGCTCGACCGGCAACCATACGCGGAACTGTGTTCCCTTGCCCACTTCGGAATGAACCTCGATTCGGCCATGGTGCTTCTGGATGATGCCGTATGACAGCGACAGTCCCAGACCGGTGCCCTTGCCCACCGGCTT
>SXZD01000225.1 GCA_005788065.1 Burkholderiales bacterium | reverse complement strand
GGCTGGCCTTGGTGGCTGGCAGAAATCGTGTACCCATGCCCGCCACCGGAAATACTGCCTTGCGAATGTCTCGTTTCATGTGTCTGCCCTTTGTAGAGGGTTGTTGTGCTTTATGGTTGTTGGGCGCCGGACTTCAAGTCTGCAACAGATCTCTGAGGCCAGCCTCATCCAGAATGGTAATACCAAGCGACTGCGCTTTGTCCAGTTTGCTGCCAGCGGCCTCCCCGGCCACCACATAATCGGTCTTTTTGGAGACAGAACCGCTGACCTTGCCGCCAGCCTGCTCGATCAGTGCAGCTGCCTCATCGCGGCTGAGCGTTGGCAAGGTGCCGGTCAGCACAAAGGTCTTGCCGCTGACAGCGGCAACACTCGCGGCAGGAACCGAGGCGCTCCGGGGTACCTCTCCGATGACGCCCACTGCCAGCAATTGTTCAACGCATTCCCGGTTCATGGGTTGAGCAAAGAAAGCCACAATCGACGCAGCCACAACCGGCCCGACATCCTTGACCTGAGACAACCGCTCCTGATCTGCGTCCATCAGCGCATGCATGCTGCCCAATGCGCGGGCCAGATCCTTGGCTGTGGTCTCACCGACATGGCGTATGCCCAGCGCAAAAATCAGCCTTGCCAAGCCGGCATTTTTGGACTTTTCGATCGCATCGAGCAGATTGGAGGCTGACTTCTCGCCCATGCGCTCCAGTTGCGCCAATGCTGTGAAGCCCAGGCGATACAGATCGGCAGGCGTTCGCACCAACTGCGCATCCACGATCTGCTCGACCAGTTTGTCACCCAGCCCCTCGATGTCCATGGCACGGCGATGGGCAAAGTGCACGATGGCCTGCTTGCGTTGCGCAGAGCAGATCAGACCGCCGGTACAGCGCAACACGGCCTCATCGGGCGCTTTGGTCACACCCGAGCCGCAAACCGGGCATTGCAGGGGCATGCGGAAAGCGCGTTCCGCACCGGTCCGCTTTTCGATAACGGGTCCCATGACTTCAGGAATGACGTCGCCGGCACGGCGAACGATGACCGTGTCACCGATCAGCAAACCCTTGCGCGCAATTTCATCTTCGTTATGCAAGGTGGCAGAACTGACCGTCACACCGCCAACCAACACCGGATCCAGCTTGGCCACTGGCGTCAGCGCGCCTGTACGTCCAACCTGCACTTCAATGTCGCGCAGGACAGTCAACATTTCCTGGGGCGGATATTTGTGGGCTACCGCAAAGCGCGGCGCCCGCGATACGAACCCGAGTTGGCGCTGCTGCTTGAGGTCGTCCACCTTGTAGACAACACCGTCAATTTCATAGGGCAAGCTGTCGCGCAACGTACCGATGCGACGGTAAAAATCGAGCAATCCCTGCGACCCGTGAACCTGTTGGCGGTGTTCTCCCACGGGGAAACCCAGCGATGCCAGCCAATCGATCTGCGCAAAATGACTGTCCGAGGGCACACCTGCACCTACCTCGCCCAGACCATAGGCGAAGAATCGCAGGGGTCGACCTGCCGTGATGCGGGAATCAAGCTGGCGCAGACTGCCAGCAGATGCATTGCGCGGATTGGCAAAAATCTTCTGGCCCGATGCTGCCTGCTGCTCATTGAGACGCTGAAAATCGGCCCGGTGCATCAGCACTTCACCCCGCACTTCGAGCACATCGGGGATACTGTTACCTGAAAGGCTCAAGGGCACATTGCGTATGGTGCGCACATTGGCGGTGACATCTTCTCCGGTCTCGCCATCGCCACGTGTGGCAGCGCGCACCAGCACACCGCGTTCATAGCGCAGGCTCAGGGCCAGACCATCAAACTTCAACTCAGTGGCATAACGAACCGGCGGCGCATTGTCAGGGAGTTCAAGACCATCACGCACGCGTTGGTCAAAAGCGGTGACATCTGACTCTTCAAATGCGTTGTTGAGCGACAGCATCGGCACCGCATGGCGCACAGTTGCAAACTCCCTGAGCGCCGGTGCGCCTACCCGCTGCGTGGGAGAATCAGGCGTGAGCAACTCGGGATGCGCGAGCTCCAAGGCTTGGAGTTCGCGAAACAGTCGGTCGTACTCTGCGTCCGGCACCGTGGGTTGATCCAGCACGTAGTATTCGTGACTGTATCGGTTCAGCAAACCCCGAATGTCCTGAGCGCGCTGCGCCGGAAGCGGACATTCATCATCGCCGAACAGGGATGGGGTGTGCATGCGCAGCGACGTTCAGGAAAACAGCAGACGCGCCTGCAGGCTACCGGGCGAGAACCCCTCATCGTGCAGGGCCGACGCCCGTTCCAGCATCTGGTTGCGGATGATGATGAAAGACTCTGCGGTAAGTCCGCGACCGGCATCATCCATCAAAGAACCCTTGAACTGGGTTGCGATGACATTGCCAAACTCTGCGATTTCGTTGAGGGCTTTCAAAGGGTCGCAGCAATTGGGCAAGTCAAGATTGAAACTGAGAACCCGCTTGCCCGGCGCCTCATGCAGGACGACCGATGCCAGATGCTCAGCCTCCAGACCCTTGCTCCAGTGACGTCCTTCGCGTACCCAGCCGTGTGACGTGAGTTCCGCCTCGATACCGGCGACAGGCGCTTCGGGCGGCAAGACACAGTGCAGTCCGATGGTGGCATCGTTGGCTGCGGCAGTGCGGTCCAGACGCTGGGCTTGAGCCACCAGTTTGTCCATGTCGGGCAGTTCGGCGTGGGAGGATCCGGATTCAATCACGGTTTGCAACGCGCCGGCGAAGGTCGACCATTCGATGGCCGTCATGGCACCTTTCCGATTGGCGAGCAACACGGACAAACGCAGGTTGGAAATGGTTTGACCGTACGACAGCGGCTGCCAGCCACTGTCCTCGTCGCCACTGACAGTAACGTGCATGAACACAGGCCGGTTGCCGACCTTGGAGACTGCAGCCAAGGCTTCCATCAGGGCGTCGGTGGACTGCGGCGGATCAAACCACAGAAAAACCTGACCGAAAAGATCTTCCATGGCTTCGCGGGAAAGCTCGCGATCGAGGTCCTGATTGCGGATTTTGTCGACAAACGCCTGCTGCACCAGGTCATTGAAATGCCCGGTGGGCTCAAGCCGACCCTGGGTGCCGAGAAGCGGGTCTTGCCCATCGGCCGACACAGGCAGCGAACCCTGAGCGCGGGCACGACGGTCCTGAAAAATGTTCCAGATGACCATGACGGCAATGGCTGCGCCGCCGATGAGCAACAGGGACGTCTGTAAATCGTTCATGCATTCTCCGTTGCCAACTTGACCGCCGAATCCAGGTCCACCGCAACGATACGCGAAACACCCTGCTCCTGCATGGTGACGCCGATGAGTTGCTGTGCCATTTCCATGGCGATCTTGTTGTGTGAGATGAAAAGAAATTGGGTTTGTTCAGACATGCGCTTGACCAGGCGGCTGAAGCGCTCGGTGTTGGCGTCATCCAGCGGCGCGTCCACCTCATCGAGCAAACAGAAAGGCGCCGGGTTCAACTGGAAAATGGCAAAGACCAGTGCCGTGGCGGTGAGCGCTTTTTCTCCACCTGACAACAGATGGATGGTGCTGTTTTTCTTGCCGGGTGGCTGGGCAAACACCTGCACACCGGCATCGAGGATCTCGTCACCGGACATGACCAGACGCGCTTCGCCACCGCCAAACAACTGCGGGAACAGCTGGCTGAAATGTCCGTTGACGGTCTCGAATGTTTCCTGCAGCAGAGCGCGCGTTTCCTTGTCTATCTTGCGAATGGCATCCTCGAGTGTCTCGGTAGCCAGCAAGAGGTCGGCAGTCTGTTGATCCAGAAAGCCCTTGCGTTCAGCAGCTGCGTTCAGTTCGTCCAGCGCAGCGAGGTTGACGGGTCCCAACGCAGCAATCGCATTGCCCAGGCGCGTGACATCGGCCTGCAGCACCGACGCCTTGGGAAGCACCTCGAGCGTGGCCAGATCTGCCTGCAGATCTGCCAGCAGGACATTGGCCTCTGTCATGAAGCCTTCGTATTGCTCAATCTGCAACCGGGCTGCCTGTTCTTTCAACGTAAGATCTTGCAAGCGGTCGCGCACGGGCTGGGCCTGACGGTCGGCATTGCGCTCAGCGTCTTCGGCGGCGCGCACTTCGCCCATGATGGCATCAAGAACCGAGCGCGCATCTGACATGCTTTGCTCAACCTGCACCCGCCGCTCAAGAGACTCTTCCAGTTGCGCGCGAATCTCTTCGTCCACCTGCTCACCCAACTCGGCCTGCGTCTCGGTCAAACCGGCAACCACGCGGCTGTACTGGTCCTGCGCAAAGTCGATATCGCGCTTGAGCTGCTCGGCGCGACCATCGAGCGAACGGCAGGCGTATTCACACTCCTGCTGGCGACGTTCGGCGTCGCGCAGGCCGGATTGCGCCCTATCAAGCGCTGATTGGGCTGCCTGCTCGGCATCTTCGCTGTCGGCATGCGCCTGCGCTGCGTCAGCCAAACGCCCATCCGCCTCCTCGAAGGCCATGGCGGCTTCTTCTTCCTGCTCGCGCAGGTGGGTCAATTCATCTTCGATCAGGCTGATGTCCATGGACAACTGATCCATGCGCTGCTGCTGGCGCTGCGCGGCCTCCGACAGTCGTACGACCTGCAGTTGTGCCTCATGGCTGCTGCGCGTGAGGGAAGACAGGCGGGAATCAATGCCGGCCAGTGCGCTTTCGGCCTCGCGCAGGTCGGCTGCGCATCGCACACGCAGGGCTTCGCTGTCCTGTACCAGCAGACGCAGTGCACGCGCCTCGCGCTCCAGATTGTCCATCTCCTGCAGGCGTCCCAAGGCGCCGGCAGATTCGTCACGCTCCGCATAAAAACTGACGGACTCTGCGGTGACGACATGTCCTTCGGGGGTGACCCAGCATTCACCCTGCTGCAGGGCGCCACGCCGCGACACCGCGTCGGTGAGCGTGTCTGCTACCAGCACATGGGTCAGCAGACGCTCCAGCGATGCTTTCAGGTTGACATCAGCGCACTGCAGGCGCGAAGCCAGGTGGGAAGTGGTGAGTGCCGGGCGCTGCCCGTTGACTGCCGGACTCAGGAAGCTCACAGCCCCGGGGGGCGGCTTGGCTGCGAAACCCGCCACCATGTCCAGCCGGGAGACTTCGAGTGCCTGAATACGTTCGCGCAAAACAGCTTCAAGCGCCTTTTCCCAACCGGAGTCGACGCGGATTTTTTGCAGCACACGCGACTGGCTGTCCAGTCCATTGTCTTTGAGCCAGGGCACGACTCGGTCGCTTGCCATGAGCTTTTCATGCAACTGCGAGAGTGCTTGCTGCCGCGCCGTGATGGCGGTCAGTTTGTCCTGCTCCAGTCGGGCAAAGGTTTGGGCCTGATCGTGGGCCGTGCGTGCCTGCTGCAGACGCGCCACAGCCGACTGCTTGTCTTCCGTCAAGGCATGCAGGTCTTCTTCGAGCGCCTGCTGCCGGGCACGTGCCTCTTCAAGTTCTGCCGGGTCTGAAAGTGTCGTCTGCTGTTGGTCGGCTTTCAGCCGTGCCTGACGCTGTTGCGCCGCCGACATCTGCCGCATCACCGATTCGCGGCGTTGGGCATGCAGGCGAATATCCTGTTCGATGCGAGAGACTGCACTTCGCGCCTCCACTGCCTTTTGACGGGCAGCGATCAAGGCCTGCTGTGACGGGACAACTGCCTCTTGGGCCTGCTCGACCTGCGCACGGGACTCCTCAAGTTGCTCGGCTGCAATGGCGACGTCTTCGTCGAGATGAGCCAGAGATTCCTGCGCGGCGTCTCGTCTACCCTTCCACTGCTCCTGCTGGGCCAGCAGTTCAGATGCGCGCTGGGCCAGACGCTGGCGCGCCTCGGCCATGACCCGCAGATCCGCCTCCAGCTTGCTGACGGCGCGGTTGGCATCCATGTAGTGCTGCTGGCAACTGTCGACATTTTCCTGGGCATCGACCTGCTTTTGGCGCAGCAGCACCAATTCGGTCTGTGCGCGGATGGACGCCGCATTCAGGGCCTCCAGGTCAGCCCGCGCAGCCTCCATGGCAGCCAGACAGCGCTGTTGCTCGGCGGTGCCCTCTTGATGGCGGATGCCCCACAGGCGGCGCTGCTTCTGGGTGCGTTCGGTATCGAGCGTCTGATACTGCCGGGCCACTTCAGCCTGCTGCGTCAGACGTTCTATCTGTGAATTGAGCTCACGCAGAATATCATCAACCCGGGTGAGGTTGTCGCGCGTGTCCTGCAGGCGGTTTTCAGTTTCGCGCCGACGCTCTTTGTATTTGGAGACGCCGGCCGCTTCTTCGAGAAAAATGCGCAGGTCTTCGGGGCGTGCCTCGATAATGCGGGCAATCATGCCCTGCCCGATGATGGCGTACGCCTTGGGGCCCAAACCGGTACCCAGAAAAATGTCCTGCACGTCGCGGCGACGCACGGCCTGCTGGTTGATGTAATAACTGGATGTGCCGTCGCGGGTGAGTACGCGCTTGACCGAAATCTCGGCAAACTGGTTCCAGTGACCACCGGCTCTGGCCTCTGCATTGTCAAAGACCAGTTCGACGCTCGCGCGCGAAGCAGGCTTGCGGTGGGTGGACCCGTTGAAAATAACGTCCTGCATGGACTCGCCACGCAGTTCGGATGCCTTGGACTCGCCCAGCACCCAGCGCATGGCGTCGATGATGTTCGATTTACCGCAGCCATTGGGGCCTACAACCCCGACCAGCCGTGTCTGGACGGCGAAGGACGTGGGGTCCACGAAGGATTTGAAGCCTGCTATCTTGATCTGGGTAAGCCGCATCGAAAGGAGCGTTGGTCTGTGAGCGCACGTATAATAACAAACCCGTAACCCCCCGACGCCCCAAAACCGCCAGAGACTTGCCCCACCGGCAGGCCGAAGACAGCCACAGGCTCGGCAACCCTTTCATTAGACACGGAAAATGCCGTCCCAACCCAGCAAGCAACTTGATACGTTTCCCAACCCCTGCCCGGAACGGGACTATCACATCCACATCGAAGTGCCCGAATTCACCTGCCTGTGCCCCCTGACCGGCCAGCCTGATTTCGCACATTTCACCATCGACTACATTTCTGACCAGCGCAATGTCGAGCTGAAAAGCCTGAAAATGTACATGTGGTCATTCAGGGATGAAGGCGCTTTCCACGAGAAAGTGACCAACCGCATCGCCGACGACCTGGTGGCAGCCACCGACCCGCGCTATCTCAAATTGACAGCCCGCTGGTATGTGCGCGGCGGAATCTACACCACCGTGGTGGCAGAACACCGCAAGGCCGGCTGGCAGCCAAAGCCGCGGGTGGAGCTTGATACGTTTGCACCCTCCTCACCGACACGGGGTTAAGCCATGAGCAACCCGCTGCTTGAACGCCTGCAACCCTATCCGTTTGAGCGTCTGCGGGCGCTGTTTGCCGGTATCACGCCCAATGCGGCGCTGCCGAACGTCAATCTGTCCATCGGCGAACCCAAGCACCCGACGCCAGCCGTGCTGACCGACGCTCTGAAAGCCGCCATGGGCGGGCTGGCTGTATATCCGGCCACTTTGGGCATACCGGAGTTGCGTCTAGCCATCGCAGGCTGGATGCATCGACGCTACGGCGTCACGGTCAATCCGGAGACGCAGGTACTGCCGGCACTGGGTTCCCGCGAGGCACTGTTCAGCTTTGCCCAGGTGGTGCTGAACCCGGCAGACGCGTCGGCATTGGTGCTCAGCCCGAACCCCTTCTATCAGATCTACGAAGGTGCGGCGCTTCTCGGAGGCGCTCAGCCACACTACCTGCCGCTGGAAGCAGACGGACAATGCGACTATGCCAAAGTGCCCGACAACATCTGGCAGCGTACCCGTCTGGCCTATGTCTGCAGCCCGGGTAACCCGACCGGCGCAGTGCTGTCGCAACAACAGTGGCAGATCCTGTTTGACGCCAGCGACCGGTATGGCTTTGCCATTGCATCCGACGAATGCTATTCGGAGATCTATCTGGACGAAGCGTCCCCACCGCTGGGCGCATTGAGTGCAGCAGTGGCAGCGGGACGGACAGATTTCCGTAACATCGTCGTATTTTCCAGCCTGTCAAAGCGGTCGAACGCTCCAGGACTGCGTTCAGGCTTTGTGGCGGGCGATGCAGCACTATTAAAGCAGTTTCTCAAGTACCGCACCTACCATGGCAGTGCCATGTCCACTGCGGTTCAAATGGCCAGTATCGCAGCCTGGAACGACGATGCACACGTCATCGAAAATAGGAAGCAGTACGCCAATAAATTCAATGAAGTAACGCCTATTCTTCAGAAACGATTTGAAGTTGGACGTCCGCAGGCCGGCTTCTATCTGTGGATGAAGACACCAGTCTGTGACCAGGTTTTCTGCAGGCAGGCGTTGCAGCAACTGAACGTGACGCTGCTGCCCGGATCCTTTCTGGCCCGCGACGTCGATGGCTTCAACCCGGGTGCGGGGCATGTGCGCATTGCTTTGGTTGCACCGCTTGACGAGTGCGTGACCGCAGCAGAGCGACTTATCGAAATCAATCTTTAACCGAATAAAATCAATAGACTAAAAAGGAAACTTCATGAGCGATATTAAAAGCATTATCGAGAATGGCTGGGAGAACCGCACCTCCGTCTCTCCTGCATCTGCACCGGCTGAACTGCGCGAAGCCGTAGCTCATGTACTGGATGAACTTAATGCCGGAAAGCTGCGTGTTGCCGAGAAAATCAACGGCGACTGGCAGACGCACCAGTGGGTGAAAAAGGCGGTTCTGCTGTCTTTCAGGCTCGAGGACAACGTTCCCATGCCCGCCGGCGGTTTTACCCAGTTCTACGACAAGGTGCCATCCAAGTTTGCCAACTACACGGCTGATGACTTCAAGGCTGGCGGCTTCCGTGTCGTGCCACCGGCTGTCGCCCGCCGTGGCAGCTTT
>SXZD01000003.1 GCA_005788065.1 Burkholderiales bacterium | reverse complement strand
CGCGATTCGATCTGGAACACGCCGATGGTGTCGGCCCGCGAAATCATGTCGTAGGTCTGACTGTCTTCTGGCGGAATATCCTGCATGCGCAGGGGGGCATCCGGTTTGTGGCGCAGGGCGTCTAACGCATGGCGGATGGCCGACAGCATGCCAAGCGCCAGGATATCGACTTTCAGCAGACCCAGTGCATCCAGATCGTCTTTGTCCCACTGTATGACAGTGCGATGCGCCATGGCCGTGTTTTCAATCGGGACCAGTTCCTTGAGCAGTCCGCGCGCGATTACAAAACCCCCGCTGTGCTGCGTCAGGTGACGCGGAAAACCAATAAGCTGGCTGCTGATGTCCAGCCACTGCGCAATGGCGGGATCGTCGGGGTTCAGACCCAGTGCAGCCAGCCGTTGCGGATTGGGTTGCTTGCCATCCCAGCTTTGATGGTCTTTGGCCACACGGTCTGCCAGTTCGGGGGCGATACCCAGTGCACGCGCTGCGTCACGCAGTGCGGAGCGTGGATGGTACGTGATGAGGGCGGCAGCCAGTGCAGCGCGGTCGGCTCCGTACTTGTCGTAGATGTAGCGGATGACTTCGTCGCGTCGCTGATGCTCAAAGTCGACATCGATATCGGGAGGCTCGTTGCGTTCGCGGCTGATGAAACGCTCAAACAGGACAGACATGCGCGCGGGGTCGACTTCGGTGATGCCAAGGCAATAGCACACGGCCGAGTTGGCGGCAGACCCACGGCCCTGACACAAGATGCCGCGCGCGCGCGCGAAGCTGACGATGTCGTGTACCGTCAGAAAATACGCTTCATAGCGCAGCTCGCTGATGAGTTGCAGTTCGTGACGTATCTGGTTTTCCACGTCCAGCGGTATGCCATGGGGAAAGCGCTGGCGTGCGCCCTGCCAGGTGCATGCAGCCAGATAATCTGCCGGTTGCATGCCGCCGGGGCAGATTTCGTCAGGATATTCATAGCGCAGTTCGTCCAGTGAAAACGTACACTGCTGCGCAATTTTCAGGCTGCTTTCCAGCAGTTCGACGGGGTAGTGCAGTCGCAGCCACTGCGGGGTGTGTATGCACTGATTGGCGTTGGGGGCCAACGCGCCGGTGATATCCGATAATGCCGCGCGCAGGCTGATGGCCGTCAAGGTGTCCAGCAGCGGTTTGCGCTGCGGGCAGTGCATGCGCACATCGCCGGTGAAGGTCAGACCGATGCCATGTATGGCCCCCAGTGTCTGCAGATGGGACAGCCAACTTTCGTCAAAACCGTTTTGCAGCAGCGAGCAGCCCAGCCACAGCCGGCTGATGTAGCGGGGCTTGAGCCATGCAATCGCATTGCCGGTATGCAGCGGGCTGTCTTCCGGGGTGGGCAGCAGGATGCAGGTGACACCGGGCAGTGCGTCTGCCAGGTCGCGGCGGCGCAGTTCATAAAACCCCTTGTCCGCACGGCGCCGTGCATGGGTGATGAGCGTGCTCAGCGCCGCATAGCCGCTTCGGTTGCGCACCAGCATGAGCATGCGGGCCCAAGGTTGGCCTTCATCGTCACAGACATTGAACTGGCTGCCGATGATCAGGTGCAGGCCGATATCTTTGGCGCGTTGATGCGCGCGCACGATGCCGGCCAAAGAGCATTCATCTGTCATGGCGATGTGCATATAGCCCATGTCATGGGCTTTCTGCAGCAGTTCTTCCGGATGGGATGCCGCCTGCAGAAAAGAAAAATTGCTCATGCACTGGAGCAAAGCAGCGGGTGCGTTCATATTCAACCGAATAGTCCGTGCAGGTACCAGCGGTTACTCACGCCATCTTCATGGCGTTCGCGGTAAACCCAGAGTTGGCGCTGATCGCTGTCTTGCGCGATGAAATAGTCGCGTCGTGTGGCGGGGCTGTCCCACCAGCCAAATTCGATGCGCTCAGGGCCCGCCAGAAAGCTCAGTGGACCTTTCTGAACCGGACGGTTGTTTTGCAGTGGCAGCCGTTCAGGTCTTGGCAGAAACCACAGCGGGCGAGGCAGCCGCAGGGCTGACTGCAGGGGTGCGCTGCGTGGTGGTGGCTGGGTGGGTACCTGAGCGGGAAGCTGAGTACCAGTCTTTCTCAGCGTCTTTGCTGGTGCTGTTGCTTTTACTGTGCTCTCTGATGCCGTCATGGCATGAGCGTGCAGGCGGTGTGCGTACTCGGGTCGCGGATCGGGGGTTTCAAGCGGTATTTTCAGGCCGTCGGAACCGAGTCTTGCGTGCAGCCGACCCAGCAGGGCCGACCAGGCCTGCTGCTGTTCCTGTGGTCCCGGGAAAAGCGTTTCGGTCTGGGTTTGCAGGGGTTCTAGAACGTCTGCCCGCAGGCTGATGTCGCAGGCTTCGGCCAACAGGGGTTGGCGTGTCAGTTCATCCTGCAGCAGTTGCAGCCAAGCGTCTGCCATCTGCGTGGGTTGTGCGGCACGCACCCATCGCACGGTGGTGTCCGCATGGTCCGGGTGACGATTGCTGCGGCCGTGGTGAAAGGTGAAACGGATTGTCCGAGTGGCCGCCCATCGACCCTGCAGCCAGTGTTGCAGGGCTGTCAGCAAAGTGGCTGCCACATTCAGCAATCCTTGTAATTGCAAGGTGTGGAAGGGCATTTCCTGTCTGACATCAAAAACCGGTGGCGGCTGTATCCAGGTGTGCAGTTCAGCGTGGCGCGCAAAGCCGCAGTCCAGCTCGCGGACCAGCGTAGCACCGAAACGGCGGCTCAGGCCGCTGCGGGGCAGTTGCAGCAGTTGCCGGATATGGTGAACACCGCAACGCTTCAGTGTCAGCAGATGTGGGTATGCGCTGTCGAGAACCTGTATGGGCAGCGCAGGCAGGATGGCAGACAGGCTGGTGAGCTCGTTGATATGCGTAGCGGGAGCACTGGCATACTGGCTGAGCCACCATGCGCTGGTGGCTGTCACAGAGACACCGGGTCGACAAGCCAAACCAAGATCATTCAGTCCGGTTTCAATACGCTGGAGCAAGACCGACAATCCGCCGAACAGGCTCAGGCTGGGAGCTACTTCGAGCAGCAGACCGGCAGATTGAGCATGCAGGGGCCAGTGCAGACAGACAGAGGGTGTGAATTGATAAGCCCAGTGAGCCAGTGATTTCAGTTGCGCGCGCGAAATGGCGTGCGAGGCAGATGGTGTGCTGTCGGGTGGTCCGGATTGATCAGTTGTGTAGTCCGCTGTAGGTGCGTCCTCCCGCCCCGTCGCCGCCGTGCGGTTTGGCTGTGCTGACAGCCGGAAATACAAAGCGATCCATTGCTGCTTCACGGTTTGCCTTGTGTTCAGTGTGGGGTGGGTTGGATAGGGCGTCTCGGTAACTTTCTGGCAGCCACGCTCGTGGCTGGGGCAATTGCACAATCAGAGGTTTTTCCAGCACCGGCCCTCGTCGTTTGAGCAGTTCAACCCGCACGTGTTGCGGACTGGCCGCACTGAGAAACAGGCGCAAGGGGGCCGGTGAGGGAGTGTGCTGGGACTTGGCCCCCCGGAGCACAAAGCTCAAGCCCCCGGACTGTGCGGCAGCCATCTGCAGGCGTCGCAACTGGTCTGTACGGGCAGGTGTGATGTCGTCTGGCAGCCAGGCGATGCACATGCCGAAGCTGTCGCTTTTCATGGTCTGTTCCACAGCCCAGAGCCGGTCTGCCGGGTGCCGAGCCTGCACAACCAGCAAGGCCTCCGGTGCTACGCCGTACTGCTGGAATGCCGGTGCGAATGGCTCATGCGGCGGACACAGCAACAGGATGGTCTTTTTCTCCCATGCCATTTTCTGGATGATGGGCATGAGAAAACGCAATTCGCCCACCCCGGGGCGGTTCATCAGCAGTTCGATGAGGGTGCTGCGTGGCCAGCCGTTGCCGGGCAGTTCATTGTCCAGCTCAGGAAAGCCACTGCGCACCGATGGGGCCACACTGCGCCCCAGCTGGCTGGCTTTCCACAGCTCCGGTCGTTGGCGCAGCAGGGCTTCAAGACCTGTCGCTTCAAGCCCTGTCGCTTGAAGGCCTGTTGTTTCAAGGCCTGTCGCGGCCTGGACATCAGCACATGCAGTCGCACCGGCTTGAGCGTGTGCCACCGTGGACTCCCGGACACCATCTTTTTGCACGGAGTCACCCCAGTTGCCCGGTCCGCACCAGTCCGACAGCCAAGCCTTCAATGGCAAAGTTGTCTTCGGCCGTGACCACAATCGGTTGGAAATCGGTGTTTTCCGGCAACAGGTGAATACTGCCTTTCTGGCTGGCATAGCGTTTGACGGTTACGTCGTCGTTGACACGCGCCACCACGATTTGACCGTTGCGCGCCTGGGACGCGCGCTTGACTGCCAGCAGGTCGCCGACGAGGAAGCCGATGTCGCGCATGGACTGGACACGCACTATCAGCAGATAGTCGGGCTTTTCGGTGAACAGGGCTGCATCGACCGGAAAGCTGGCTTCGATGTGTTCCTGCGCCAGGATGGGGCTGCCTGCAGCCACCCGGCCGACCAATGGCAGCTCCAGCAGACTGCTGCCCAGGGTCTGTATGAACTGACCGGCGGATTGGCCCATGGCATGTGCCATTTGCGCCACTTTGGAGGTGGCTGAACCCGAGCTGGCGCGCCCCCCCGCCTTGCGGGGGCTGTCCACCCCTTCAGTATTCAGGAATGCGCCAGTCAGACGGATGCCGCGCGATGTGCTGGCGTCCAGCACGATGGCGCCTTTGCGGGCCAGAGCCTGCAGGTGATCTTCAGCCGCATTGGCCGAGCGAAAACCCAGATGTTGTGCAATTTCTGCCCGTGTGGGCGGACGCCCCGTGTTTTCAATGGCCTGACGGATGAGTTCGAGCACTTCCTGCTGACGGGGGGTGAGATCTTTCATTCAGACTCCGGGGGTAAGAAATGCGACACGCAGTGATTCATGCGGGCACTTCATGTTGTTCACTTCATGCTGTTCACGACATTGTGTGCATGTATGCACCCTGCATGCTGTGCATCGATACAGGCTGTTATTATCTACAGTAAAATGATGAATGCACGCCCGTCGTGCAGGGTCATTGCAGCAGGCGTGCCCTGGTTTCACGGTGTCAGTTCAGGGGCTTGATCCCTGACTGTTCCATGGCATCAATGAGGTCGGGCAAAAGAGGGCGCCGCGCAAGGGTAGAATATGGTTTGCGCGCTTCTTGCATAATGACGGGGGCGTCTGCAGTGCGCTGCACAACAGAAAGTTGTCACAAGATTGTTGAAGGTTGACGGTGTCTATTTTAATAGTGCTCTCTCCAGCCAAGTCGCTGGATTACGAATCTGAACTGGCGGTATCCCGGCATACGCTGCCGGACCACGTACCGGCAGCGCGCGAGCTAGTGGACATCCTGCGTGCATACACGCCGGCCCAGGTGAGTGGCTTGATGGACATCTCCGATGCGTTGGCGCAGCTCAATGTGGCGCGCTATGAATCGTTTTCCGACACGTTCACCACAACCAACGCCCGTCAGGCTTTGCTGGCTTTCAATGGCGACGTTTACGAAGGGCTGGATGCCGGCACGCTCGATACCCCGGGATTGGACTATGCGCAAAAACATCTTCGCATCCTCTCCGGCCTGTATGGCATCCTGCGACCGCTTGACCTGATGCAGCCTTACCGGCTGGAGATGGGTACCCGCCTGCCCAATGCCCGGGGCAAAGACCTGTATGCTTTCTGGAAGGGGGTTATCGCCCCCGAATTGAACACCCTGCTGGACAAGCGCGGTTCAGTGCTGGTCAATCTGGCATCCGAAGAGTACTTCAAGGCCGTCGACACCAAACAGCTCAAGGTGCCTGTCATCACACCGGTGTTTGAGGATTTAAAGGCCGGCAAATACAAGATCATCAGTTTTTATGCCAAGCGCGCCCGCGGGCTGATGGCGCGACATGCCATCGACAATCGCATCAGCAATGCAGACGACCTCAAGGCATTCAACCGCGAAGGCTATGCCTTTGTGCCGGCAGCATCCACTGACACCACTTGGGTGTTTCGCAGAGACGGAGTACCCGCATGAGCAGCAACACACCCCCCATCCGCATCCTCATCAGCAACGACGACGGTTACAGTGCACCGGGCATCATCGCCCTGCAGGACGCATTGAAAGCGCGGCTGGGTTCGCGCATCAGCATTCAGGTGGTCGCGCCCGAGCAGGATCGTTCCGGCGCATCCAACTCGCTCACGCTGGACCGCCCCTTGCATGTGCGCAAGGCTGCCAGCGGTTCGCTGTATGTCAATGGTACGCCCACTGATTGCGTGCACGTGGCCATCACCGGCCTGCTGCCGGAAAAGCCCGATCTGGTGCTCTCCGGCATCAACAACGGTGCCAACATGGGCGACGACACTATTTATTCAGGCACCGTGGCCGCCGCCATGGAGGGTTTTTTGCTGGGTGTACCTGCCATTGCATTTTCGCTGGCGGGCAAGGGGCACGAAAATCTGGCCGCCGCCGCAGTCAAGGCGGCTGAACTGGTCGACCATTTCCTGCAGTCTCCGCTGCCTCAGCCCCATGTGCTGCTCAACGTCAACATTCCACCCCTGCCGCTGGCAGATTTACGCGGCGTCAAGGTAACGCGTCTGGGCAAGCGGCATCATGCAGAGCCGGTCATTCCCACTCATACCCCGCATGGCGAAACCGTTTACTGGATAGGTCCGGCCGGCAAAGCCAAGGATGCCGGCGAGGGTACCGATTTTCATGCGGTCGCTGAAGGCTACGTGTCGATAACGGCCTTGCAGATCGACCTGACCCACACCGAGCGCGCCGACGATCTGCGGCAGTGGCTTTCCCGCGCATGAAAAAACCGCAGTTGCCCACCGGTACTGGCGTCAAGCCTGTCGGCGTGTCCCGCACGGCGACACCCTCGGGTGGGGCCAAGGCAGGCACCAGCACGCCGGGTGTGGAACGGATCGTTGCAGCGCGTCGGCCTGCGCCCCCGCTCATGCCCCAACGGGTGCGTCAAAAAGATGCCACGCCGACGCAGTCAACAGGATTGGGGCTGACATCGGAGCGGGCACTGCAGCGCATGATTGAACGTCTGCGTGCGGCCGGCGGCACCGATGAACGCGTCTTGGCCGCCATGCAGTCAGTGCCCCGGCACCTGTTTGTCGATGAGGCTTTTGCCTCCCGCGCTTATGAAGACGCCGCTTTGCCGATCGGGCATCGGCAGACCATTTCAAGCCCGGTCACCGTGGCACGCATGTTGTCTTTGCTGCTCAACCGGCCCGCTGTCAATGGCTCTGCCGGCGCAGGCGGTTCCGAGATGTCTGCAGGGCGAACGGGTTGCGTGCTGGAGGTGGGAGCAGGTTGTGGCTATCAGGCCGCTGTGCTGGCCAGATTGTATGGGCAGGTGTATTCAATTGAGCGTCTAGAGGCTCTGTTTGACAAAGCCAAGGGCAACTTGACCCGTGCGGATTCCAAAGCGGTGCAGTTGGTCTATGGTGACGGTTTTGCAGGCCTGCCGGACAAGGGGCCTTTCGATGCCATCATTGTGGCCGCTGCGGGGACCGAGATTCCCAAGGCGCTCATGGAGCAGATGGCCGTGGGGGGGCGCATGGTGTTGCCATTGGTAGAGGGGCGTCGGCAGGTTTTGGCGGTGGTGGACCGAACTCCCACGCGCTGGACGACCGAGCGCATGGATATTGTGAATTTTGTACCGTTGTTGCAGGGCACCGTCGCCCGATCATAAGGCGCGCGCATCTGCCGTTTTCCGGAGTTTCTGTTTTCATGAATCAGCAATATTTTTCCCGTCTGTTTTCGGGTGTCAGTCCCCGCACCGGCAGTATGTCGGCGCTGCTCGCTTTGATGGCCACTTTGGTCATGCTGCCCGGATGCTCAACACCGCTGCGCAAAGCACCCATCATCGAACGTCAGCCCACCACCATACTGGAAGACTCGCCGCGGGCCCAGATGTCCGCTCAGGCCTCCCGGGAGTCACCCCAAGTTGCGCCACCCGGGTATTACATCGTCAAGAAAGGCGACACCCTGATCGGCATCGGTCTGGATACCGGCAACGACTGGCGCGAACTGGCCGCATGGAACAATCTGGACAATCCCAACCGCATCCTGGTGGGGCAGCAGTTGCGCATTGTGTCGCCTGGCATCGAGAGCAATGCCGTCTCCGAGGTCAAGCCGATTACCGCACCGGTGGAGGTGCGTGCCGTTGCCGATCCGGTCCCCCGCAAAACCGCTGATTCGGGTCTGACACCCGCAGCCGCTGTGGTCGGTGGTGTCCCTGTTGCGCCACCTGCAAAGCCGGCTGTTCCTGGCGTCGAGAAAGCAACTGACAAGTCTGCCGAGAAACCCGCAGACAAGTCTGTCGACAAAGGCAGCGATAAAGCCAATACCGAGCGGGCAGACGGCGCTTCATTGCCATGGACATGGCCTGCCAACGGCACCATCATCGAAGGATTCTCGGAGACCCGCAACAAGGGTATCGACATTGCCCTGAAGGCAGGGGACGCTGTTTCCGCAGCGCTGGACGGTCAGGTTGTTTATGCCGGTAGCGCATTGCGCGGTTACGGCAACCTCATCATCGTCAAGCATCAGCCGGGTTACCTGACGGCCTATGCCCATAACCGCAAGTTGCTGGTGAAGGAGGGCGAGGCGGTCAAACGGGGTCAGCAGATCGCGGAGGCCGGCAATACCGATGCAGAGCGCGTGAAGCTGCATTTCGAAATCCGCAAGGGCGGCAAGCCGGTTGATCCGGTCAAATATCTTCCGTTGAAGTGATCGCTCATGGCATTGCACATGGTACCGGTCAAACCGGAAAACGTGGTTGAACTGCAGATCGAGTCTGTGGATCTGGACGCACAGGGCATCGCCCGGCGCGACGGCAAGGTCGTGTTTGTCGCAGGTGCTTTGCCCGGCGAGCGGGTCAGGGCCGAGATCCTCAAATCCAAACCCAGTTACGAAAAAGCCCGCACGGTTGAGATCCTCAAATCGTCCTGCGCCCGTGTGGAGCCCCGCTGCCCGCATTTTGGCGT
>SXZD01000224.1 GCA_005788065.1 Burkholderiales bacterium | reverse complement strand
TTCGGCGTCGGCCTGCACTTTTCGATTGCAGACCTGCTCGCGGTCAAGCGTATCGCCGTGCCGGGTGCCGTGCTGCAGATTGCAAGTGCGACAGCCATGGGGGCGGGTCTGGCTCATCTGTGGGGTTGGTCCTTGCCCAGCGGTCTGGTGTTCGGTCTTGCCCTGTCCGTAGCCAGTACCGTCGTCCTGTTAAGGGCATTGGAGAGTCGCGCAAGCGTCAACAGCCATGAGGGTAAGGTCGCAGTTGGCTGGCTGGTGGTGGAAGATCTTGTCATGGTGATCGCGCTGGTGCTGCTTCCACCGATCGCCAGTGCACTGAACAATCCCGATGCCATGACCGGTGAAGGTTTGCTGCGACTGGTCACACAGACCGTGCTGCAGATCGGCGGTTTTGTTGCTTTCATGCTGATGGTCGGTCGCAAGCTGTTTCCGGCCATCCTGTCACATGTAGCAGCAACGGCATCGCGCGAATTGTTTACCCTCAGCGTCATATCGGCCGCCCTGGGCATCGCGTATGCGGCATCCAAGGTGTTCGGCGTGTCATTTGCGCTGGGTGCATTTTTTGCAGGTATCGTGCTGCGCGAATCACATCTCAGTCATCGCGCCGCAGAAGAAACCCTGCCCTTGCGCGATGCGTTTTCCGTGCTGTTTTTTACATCGGTGGGCATGCTGTTTGACCCCCGGGTACTTCTGACTCACCCACTGGAGACGCTGGCTGTGCTGGGCATCATCGTGGTGGGCAAGTCCATCGCCGCATTGGCGCTGGTGTTGTTGATGCGATATCCGCTATCCATTGCGCTGACCGTGGCAGCAAGCCTTGCGCAGATTGGAGAGTTTTCTTTCATTCTGGCCAGCATGGGGCAGTATCTCGGCTTGCTCGATGACCTCGCACGCAATCTCATTCTGGCCGGAGCCATCCTGTCGATTGCAATGAATCCATTGCTCTTCACATTCAACGACCGCCTGACGGCTGCGTTACAGGACAATCATCATCTGGCACGCTTGAAGAACAGGTGGATAGACCCGTTGGCCACCATCCCGGAAGACACGCCCGATACGCAATTACGCCATCAGGTGATCGTGGTGGGTTACGGGTCAATTGGCAGCAGAATTGTCAAAGCATTGCGCGAGCAGCAGACACCCGTGGTGGTGGTTGACCAGAACCGTGAACGGATCGAACAACTGCGCAATCAGGGCCAGCAAGCGGTTGCTGGCGATGCGGCAGACCCTGCCACCCTCATACAGGCGCATGTGGTGCATGCCAGTACCTTGCTGATTGTCTTGCCTGACATCGTCGGCATCAACCGCATCGTGGATACGGCATGCATCCTGAACCCGCAGATTCACATTCTGGTCAGGATTCATTCCAATGCAGAGGCAGATGCCCTCGTGCATGATGAGCGCATCGAATTCGTGAATGCGAAAGACTCACTCGCACAGGACCTGATCAACCGCATTGGTACGCACAAAACGCGGGGGATACCTTCAATACTCAGCATGAAACCGGAATGAGAACACATCCACCGGTCCGCGACTGCTGTTGTAGGCGGGATTGTGTATGCGCTGGTAGTTCGCGGTCAGCCAGACATTCTTGATGGCTCCCCAACTGTAATACGCTTCCAGCGCTTTTTCCGGGCGATACTGCAGATCTCTATCGCCGATGAAAAATGAAATACCCCCGGCGTCAAGATAGCGGCGCCGCTGTTTGGAGATGCCATTGGCCGACACGGCCACGCCCACGCTGTCGCGCTCACGTCCCCACTGAGCACCATCAACGGCCAGACCAGTCGAAAAAGACGTATCTGCCTCTGTGAAAGCAACCGTTTCGGTTTCGCCATCGGACTTGAACGCACGCAGGAACGCACCGGTGTTGCGATTGATGGCCTGCTCGATATTGATACCCGCCCCGTATTTGGTTCGGACACCATTACGCACCCGGAAAAAGGCTTGTGGGTCGGCTTCTGGCGTCTGGTTTTGACTCGCCAGAAACTCTGCTGTCGCATCATCAAACCGCGCCAGCACACCCCGCACACGGTACATCAGCACGCGCGCCTTGCCGGGTTGCCCCATCAGTTCGTGCGAACGCTCCACCTCAAACTGGTCGCCGTAATGGCGCCGGATGCGACCATCCAACCGCAGACCGCTGGGCTCTTTGGGAATGGCCAGACGGCCGGCACGAAACACCCAGTCATCGCGATAGAACTCGACTGCGAAACCATTGGTGAATCCGCGACTGTCCGCAGGATAATCCCATGCGGTGTGCGCCCAGTTCGTCCAGTTCATGAAGTGAATACGCGGGTCTTTGGCGTAGCGGTTGTCATCAAAAACATCGAGCGCAGAAAAGTTGCCCACCGTCAGCACGGTACGCCGACTGTCCACCGAACCGGCGAACTGGTTAAAGTCCGACTCCTGCGTTTCAGACTGACCGCCATGGTTCCACGTTTCACGCCAGAACAGACGCTGCCGGTAGTACTTCGGCTTCTTGCCCGCAGCACGGGTAATCTCGCCATTGGTAAAACTGCCCAGACCAATCAGTCCATCAGAAAACGGCACACCCAGCGCCGCCTCGGGGTTGTAGTAAATCTCGGTACCCGCACGCGGCCTCCATCCCCAATGGGCTGTGGCGGAGAAGGTGTACATTTTTTCGCGGATGGGCAACAGGCTGTTGGGACCCGTGTACGCAGCCCGGAAAGAAGGATGCCGGTTCCATCCGTAGGTCACCTGATAACGCGAAGTCCACTGGTCGTTGATATCAACCGGTGCATCCTTGGGCTCATGCGCACCATGGGTGGCATGCTGGGCAAATGCTGACTGCGTTGGTGCAAGGGCAGACAGCAGACTGATTGCAAACAGCCACGCAAAGGATAAATGACAACGGACATCTTCGCTCAAAGACATGTGATGCATCCTGTTTCAGTGCTTTTTTGAATAATGCGTTTACAACGAACGCAAGGCGGCAAGATCTTCGGTCGACAGAAAACGGTCGATATCGGTCAGCACGACGATGCGCCCTTTCAGGTTGCCGATACCCTTCATATAACGCGTATCAACACTCCCATCGAATGCAGGTACCGGACGTATGCTGGCCCCGTTGAACATCAGTACATCATTGACGGCATCAACCAGAAAGCCCCATAACTGCCCCGTAACGCGGACGATGATGACAACGCTGAACACATGAATCGGCGTGTCGCCCTGCCCGAGCTTCAATCGCGTATCCACCACTGGCACAATCAAGCCACGCAAATTCATCACACCCTTGATGTAATCGGGGGCATGCGGAATGCGCGTGGGCGGATCATACACCCGGATTTCCTGCACACGCAGAATGTCGATGCCGTACTCTTCACGTCCGACGCAGAACGTCAGGTACTCACCCGCCGCCTCATGCACGACCTGCGCAGTGTCAGATTTGACCATGGGTGCGGCAAACATGTTTTCGGGCAATACATCTTCGGGCGATGGCAAACCGGCGTCGCTGCGCTGGTCCTCACTCATGGCAAATGGACTCAAACCGGGGCTCATGTTTCACCCCTCTCAGAAGGTTTGCCATTCACTGTCGTGGGTAGCCTTGTTCTGCTCACCAGACGGTGCAGATTTGCTTACGCCTTCCACAGGAGGTGTTTCCACGTTGGCATAGCGGCTCACGCCTTTTCGGGGTCTTACATACGACGCCGATGCGGCCTTTTTACTTGCAGCCATGGCGCGCATGTTGCGGGTATGATCACCGTAAGGAGCCGTGTCCGCGAATCCCTTGATGGCATTGCCATACTCAGCCAGCAATTTGAAACGGCTGACCACATCAATCATGAGGTCAGCCTGATCACGCAGGCTGGAGGCGGCAACAGCGCTTTCTTCAACCAGCGCTGCATTCTGCTGCGTGACTTGATCGAGTTGGGAAACAGACTCGGTTATCTGATTGAACGCGGAGGTCTGTTCCGACATGGCCACGCCGATCTCGGTGATGAAATGGGCAACGGTGTTGACCTCGGACACGATACCCTGCATGGCTGCGCCCGCTTCTTCCACCTGCCGGGAACCGCTTTCAATCTGCTCTACACTCGCGTTGATGAGATGACGTATCTCCCTGGCAGACTCTGCGCTGCGCTGCGCCAGTGTCCGGACCTCGCTGGCCACCACCGCAAAACCCTTGCCCTGCTCAC
>SXZD01000223.1 GCA_005788065.1 Burkholderiales bacterium | reverse complement strand
GGCCTTGAAGCCTTTGCGTTCCGCGTATTTAAGGTATTGGCGCATCAACATGGACGCCCAGTCCTGCGCTTCGGTTCCACCGGCACCGGCCTGAATGTCGAGGAATGCATTCATGGGGTCGGCCGGATTGTTGAACATGCGGCGAAATTCAAGTTTCTCAACCTGCTCGCGGCAGGTGGCCACATCGGCTTCAATGGCGATGAGGGTATCGTCGTCATTTTCGGCAGCGGCCATTTCAAACAGCTCGCGCGCGTCCGACAGACTGGCATTGATGCTGTCGATGCTCATGACCACATCTTCCAGCGACTTTTTTTCTTTGCCCAGCTCCTGGGCGCGCTTGGGGTCGTTCCAGACGTCGGGCGACTCCACCTCTGCATTGACAACCGTCAGACGTTCGGCCTTCTGGTCGTAGTCAAAGATACCCCCGTAGATCGGCCGAACGGGCGGCCAGATCCGACATGAGGTTTTGCAGGGCGTTAAGGCGTTCAGCTTCCATAGAAATGCTCGACATCAATTGATTTAGAACCCGTTATTTTAACCCGGCACGGGGGTCGATAGCCAGCGCGCTTCCCTCGGGAATGGAACTTTGCACACTGCCATGGTTACTCAACTGCATACCCCAGTTGCAGATTGTGGTTTGACCATGCACATGCTAATTTCCTTACATCACCCGTTTCCCGAAGCGGCCCTAACGCCTGCCGGGCTTTGCGACATGCTCAAAACCACCGATCTGAATGCCTGGGCTTCTGAACAAGCCAGACTGCTGCGCGAACGTCGATTCGACGACATCGACGCACAGGGCATCGCCGATGAGATTGAGGACGTGGGCAAAAGCGAACAGCGTGAACTGGCCAGCCGCATGGCTGTACTTCTGGCCCATCTGCTCAAATGGGACATGCAAGCCCAGCGCCGGGGCAGCAGTTGGCAGGCCACCATCAGGGCGCAGCGCAAAGAGATTGCCTATGCCCTGCTCGAATCGCCCAGCCTCAAGCCCAAGCTGACCGAGCCTTTGTGGGTGGACATGGTGTGGTCCAACGCCGTGGCAGCTGCCATGACCGAAACCGGTATCGAGACATTTCCCGACGCATGCCCATGGTCGCTGGAAACGCAGGCGCTCAAAGAAGACTGGTGGCCGGGGGCTTGAGGCTCCGGGGCCTCAGAAAACGTGGCAGACCAAGCCGAACCTCAACCCACCTGCTCCACAATCAACTGAATGGCAGCGCCACCCGTAAACGTGTCGCGTTCAAGCCGGTAAGCCGCCCGCACGCGCGCCGGCAGGGGCTCTGTGCTGTTCCACCGCAGGGCTACAAAATTCTGCCCGTCGCGCCGCAATTGCAGCTTGCTGTGGGCTTCCTTGAGCACACGCTGGCCCAGCACTTCGAATTCATCCACAAACACCGGCGGCGGGAAGCCCTGCCCCCACACCTCGGAGGCCAGCAAATCGGCCACGCCAGCATTGCAGTAGCCGGTGGGCAGCGAGCCGTCAGTTTCCAGATACCTTGCAAACAGACTGTCGTCGGCCTGCTCGCGCACCACCGCCTCGAACATGCGTTTGAAGTCCTCCAGCGCATCGGCCCGTACGGTCAGACCCGCCGCCATGGCATGGCCGCCGAACTTGGGCACTGCCCCCTCGGGCAGACGCTTGACCACCAAGTCCAGCACATCACGCAAATGGATACCGGGTATGGAACGACCCGAGCCCTTCCACTCACCCTCACCTCCCGGAGCGAATGCAATGGTGGGGCGGTAATAACGATCTTTCAGGCGGGACGCCAGCAAGCCCACCACACCCTGATGCCAGTCCGGCCGGTTCACCACCAGCGTGCTGGCGTCCTGCGGGTCGAAATTATCCAACTCGCTCAGCGCCGACTCCTTCATGCCGGTTTCAATTTTCTGGCGCTCGCGGTTCATCTGGTCAAGTGTGCGCGCCATCTCAAGCGCCTGCCCGGGGTCGTCGCACAAAAGCGTCTTGATACCCAAGGCCATGTCGGCCAATCGCCCGGCTGCATTCAGGCGCGGCCCCACGGCAAACCCGAGATCCATGGTGGTGGCCTGCCGCGCAGCACGTCCGGCCACATCAAACAGGGCTGCAATGCCGGGCTGGAACTGCCCTGCCCGCATGCGCTTGAGGCCCTCGGCCACCAGAATGCGGTTGTTGTCGTCCAACTTCACCACATCGGCCACCGTGCCCAAGGCCACCAGGTCCAGCAAACCGTCCAAACGGGGCTGCGACTTGGCATCAAACGCTCCCCGTTCGCGTAACTCGGCGCGCACAGCCATCAGCACATAGAACATGACGCCCACACCGGCAATGCTCTTGCTGGCAAATTCGCAACCGGGCTGATTGGGATTGACGATGGCCAGTGCATCCGGCAATTCGTCGCCGGGCAGGTGGTGATCCGTCACCAGCACACCGATACCCATGTCGTTGGCATGAGCCACACCGCTGACGCTGGAGATGCCGTTGTCCACCGTCACCAGCAGGTCGGGTTCTTTTTCTGCGGCCAGTTCCACAATGGCGGGCGACAAACCGTAACCATGTACAAAACGGTCCGGCACAATGAAGTCGATATGCCAGGCTGCCTGCTCGACCGTTGCGCCCAAAGCCTGCAGCAGCATGCGCATACCGCGCACAGCCACGGCCGTTGCAGTGGCACCGTCGCAGTCGTAGTCGCCCACCACAATAATGCGCGACCCCGTCTCCAATGCATCGGCCAGGATCATGGCCGCGTCATCAATGCCCTTCATGTCGGCCGGTGGCAGCAACTTGGTCAAACCGCCACTGACCACCTGTTCAGCCTGTTGCGCTTTGATGCCCCGTGCGGCAAAAAGCTCTGCCAACAGGGGGTGCATGCCCTGCTGCTCCAGTGCGGCAATGCTGCCAGGGTCTTTTTTGCGGATACGGATTTCAGTCATGCAAATGTCTCAGAAACGGTCTGGGTGGAATTCACCCTCATCGGGCACAGCCCGGCGCGCAGAATCCTGCCATGCCCGGGCCAGGTCGGCTTCGTCCAGCAAGCCGTCAACAGGTTCCAGCAAGTAATCGATATCGGGCCGGTTTTTCCAGAAAGCCAGCCGCAAGCCGGCCGATGAAGCCACACGGCGCCAGCCCGACTGCCCCAGCAGGACCAGTTCGTGCGGCGCTGCAGCCTGCGCCAATGGCGCCATCAGTGTCTGGTCCAGCGCCACAACGGCCGGGTGCTGGGAACCCGCGCCAAACCACATGCCCGCGTTGGCGTTTTCAACAAGGTGGACGGCAACAGGATCAAGCAACTGATCCGACAGCGAATTGTCCGGGGCCGCAGTCTTCGCCTCCACCCCTTGCCCCGCCCGGTCTGGTGAAACCAGCAAAGACCTCAACCATGCAGAGCAGCGATGAGGCGATGCAGCCAAAACCGGTGCCGGTGCCGCATGAGCGGAGTTACCATGGCCCATCTGCGCCAGATCGTGAACCCGCAGGCAAACCTGGCGCACTGCAGCCCTATCGAGCGGCTCACCACCACCCCACCACCAGAATGCGTTGATCGCAGGCAAGCCCTGCGCCTGCCGCTGAGCATTGACCGGGTGCGAATGCAGGGCCATCTGCACGTCCATCCACATGCGCCGCCATTCGGCCATATCAGCCCCGCCGGGCAGCAGATCGGTAAAGCGCTGGCTCGCCAACGCCCATGGCGAGGGCAAACTGCGGGGTAATGGAGCATCCGTCTGCAACACACAGCCCCATTGAGGACCGGCTTGGGAACTGCCTTGGGAACGCCGAGCTCGATGGCCGCCATCGATTGGCTCTGCAGCAGTACCCGATAGAGCCGCCGAATGCCTACCGTTTGCCGACTGATCCGCGGATGTGCCCACCGGCGTCCACCCATGCTCGGCCACCACGCCACATAGCAATTCATTGAGTGCCACCGCATGCTCGTCCGACAAACCCAGTTCATCGGGTGGCATGAGGCTGACACCCTCACGTCCGATACCCACATGAACAGGGCTCACGAACCAGCGGCTGAACGCCCGTACGTCGCCAGCCCCCGCCATGGCCCATGCGGGTGGGGGTCCCATCGACACCCCGGTGATGCTGGCCAGCCACTGCTCTAGCGGATCGCCTTCGCAAACCTGCAATGCGTCCCACTGACCGCGCGCCATCAGGCGGGCCATGGCCGCAGACGGAGCAAAGCGGCTCCGCTCTTGCGCAGACAGACCTTTGCCCGCCGCCACTGCAATAAGGCTGTCGGGCACAACAATGGAAATTCGGGAATTTTCGGACACGGGCAGGGCATACAGAACACTTCAAACCACATATTACCTGAGCACCGGAACGTATCGACCCGGTTTGCATACCCACCGATGTTAAACTTCACCACAATCCAATCACCCGGCCGCTCGATTGTCCCAGTCCGCCCTCATACTCGAAATTGCGCTGCGCTACGTACGTGGCGCCGCCACATCCCGGCGCGACCGCTTCATCTCCTTCATCTCCGGCCTGTCCATGGCGGGTATCGGGCTGGGGGTAGCCGCGCTCATTGTGGTGCTCTCGGTCATGAACGGCTTTCAGCGTGACGTGCGCGACCGCATGTTGAGCGTCATCTCCCACATCGAGGTACAGGCACCCGACAACGGGTTTCCCAACCTGCAGGGCGACATGGAAAAGCTCATGCGCCACTCCGCGACGGTTGCCGTGGCACCGTTTGTCGGCGCACAGGCCATGCTGGCCATGGACGAAAGTGTGCGTGGCATCCTGGTGCGTGGCATTGACCCTGCGCTTGAACCATCGGTATCCGAATTCCGTAATTTCCGCGCCGGGCAACTCACTTCGCTCAAACCGGGTGAGTTTGGCATCGCGCTGGGGGCTGAACTGGCGCGCGCCTTCCAGTTGCGGGTGGGTGACCGCATCACCGTCATCGCGCCCTCCGGTCAGGTAACCCCTGCCGGCCTGCTGCCCCGCATGAAAGCGTTCACGGTCGTTGCCATCTTTGACAGCGGGCATTACGAATACGACAGCACGCTGGCCCTCATGCATCTGGATGACGCATCCAAGCTGTTCAGAACCGCAGGGGCCAACGGTATCCGCATCAAAATCACCGACATGAACCAGGCACCGGTGGTCGCCCGGCAAATGGCCCTCATGTTGCCGCCGTCTTACTGGGTTCGCGACTGGTCGCAGCAGAACCGCACCTGGTTTGCCGCCGTTCAGACCGAAAAACGCATGATGTTCCTCATCCTGACACTCATCATCGCTGTAGCGGCTTTCAATCTGGTGTCCATGCTGGTGATGACGGTCAAGGATAAACGCAGCGACATTGCCATCCTGCGCACACTGGGCGCCACGCCGGCCACCATCCAACGCATTTTCATCGTGCAGGGCGCGCTGGTGGGCTGGATAGGCACGGCTCTGGGTGTCGGCGGCGGCTGGTTATTGGCAGCCAACCTCGACGTGGTGGTACCCGCCATCGAAGCGGCTCTGGGCATACAGTTCCTGCCCAAAGACATCTACTTCATCAGCCAGCTACCCTCAGACCCGCGCATTGGCGACATCACCACCATTTCCATCGTCGCCTTGGTCATGAGCGTTCTGGCCACCCTCTACCCCAGCTGGCGCGCCGCGCGCACGCAGCCTGCAGAGGCACTGCGCTATGAGTGAAATCAAAGGTGCTGCCCCCATCCTGCGCTGCGAAAACCTCAGCAAGCGCTACGACTCCGAACCGGACAGCCCGCTCATCCTCAATGGTCTGGATCTGTCCATTCACGCCGGGGAGAGCCTGGCCATCATCGGCGCATCC
>SXZD01000222.1 GCA_005788065.1 Burkholderiales bacterium | reverse complement strand
GTGAGCGTGGTTTTGCCGGAAGACTCAGGTCCGTAAATTTCGATGACGCGCCCGCGGGGCAGACCGCCAACACCCAGTGCGATGTCCAGACTCAGTGAGCCGGTAGAGACAACCTGCAGGTCCTGCTCGACGTCCTTTTCACCGAAACGCATGATGGAACCCTTGCCAAACTGCTTCTCGATCTGCGCCAGTGCGGCGGCGAGTGCTTTGGCTTTTTCGGCGGAATTGGGGCGGACGCGTGAGTCTTCCATGGAGGTGCACCTGAGAGAAAAATTGATTACGGAAACCCATTATGGCACAGTTTTTCCTGTATGCCTATACAGCTATTTTGAGTGCTGTACAGTGGGTGACACTGGTGTCACTGCAAGCGGTGAATTTCTCTCAGACAGCCCTGCAGGGCATGCAAAATGGTCTGCATGCGCACCGATTCCCGCCCACCGGCAAACAGCACGGTTTCGGTCTTCGAAATGGACGCCACGGACCCACCTGACATGCCCGCCTGCGGCACCAGCAGGTGCCAAGCAAAGCACACCATGCCCACCGGCTTGGCCTGCGTACCCCCACCGGGCCCGGCAATACCACTGACCGCTACGGCCAACTGGCAACCCAGACGCTGCGCAGCCCCGGCAGCCATTTCGGCAGCCACCGCTTCCGACACGGCACCGCATTGAGCCAGCGTCTCGGCTTTGACGCCCAGCATCTGCATTTTCAATGCATTGGTATACGTCACAGCCCCACCGGCAAACCAGTCGCTCGACCCGGGCCGGGACGTGATGGAGTAGGCAATGCCGCCGCCAGTGCACGACTCTGCCGTAGCCATGTAAAAGCGTCGACTCGACAGCGCCGCTGCCAAATCAGCCACGCACCGGGCGATGGCAGGCTGCAGGTCCAATGGCGCCCACAGGGCCAACCCATCACCCCCATCCGCGCCTCTGGCGTCCGTATTCAAGACGGCAGACCCATAACGCGGTAGTACACGGCAAACAGCAGCAAGGTGAAAAATGCTGCCAACAGGTCATCAAACATGACACCAAAACCATTTTTCCACTTGGCATCAAAATAGCGGATGGGCTGCGGTTTGGTGATGTCGATGACGCGGAAAATGAGAAATGCCATGGCCTGATCCATCGGAGTCTTGGGTACCAGCCACAGCACCAGCCAGATTGCGACAATCTCATCCCAAACGATGGAGCCATGGTCGCTCACGCCCAGATTGCGCCCTGTGACACCGCAGGCCCAGATACCCACCAGAAAACCCGAGAATATGGACAAAGCCCAATGTGCGTCTGTGAAATGGGGCATACAGATGACGAATGATGCCCAGCCAAACAGGGTACCGAATGTGCCGGGCATGACCCAGGGCAGCCCGCTGCCGAAACCCAACGCCACCCAGTGGGCCGGATGCGACAGCAGGAATCCCCAACCCGGGCGCTTGATGGGCTTGCGAGCCGTTGCTCGCGGGACATCGGGGGGCGCAATGACACCGGTTGAAACAGTGGTGACCGCCATGTCCTCGTTGCTGAAACTGTCAGGCAACTGACCGGGTATGGCATCGAGAAATCCGTGAACGGGCTCAACCGGCTCGGGCACGGCGCGCGCAACCGCCAACAACTCATCGGCGGAAGGCTCCTGCCCTGCTGCCCCGGCAGAGCCACCCGGCTGTCCGGATACTTCAGAAGTGCTCATAACCTGCTGTCTCCGGCAATTGAAATCCCCCGGTGTTGTCGCCGCCCAAAACCACGCCGGGCGTCTGACGAACAGACCCCACGCAAACCATATCCAGACCCATTGACTGACCTAACGCCATCACAGTATCTCGCCTGCAGGGGGCTGCCGTGAAGCAAAGTTCATAGTCATCCCCTCCCGCCAATGCAAATTTGCAACGCGAAGCCATGTCAGGAACATGTTGGAGTATCGGGGACAGCGGTAAATTCGCCGCATCCAGCGTTGCACCCAAGCCGCCGGACGCTTTCAGCACGTGCCCCAGATCCGCTAGAAAACCATCTGAAACATCGATACAGGCAGAGGCAAGTCCTCGCAGCGCCATACCCAATACGACTCGCGGCTGCGGCCAGTCCAGCGCGTGACCGGCAGGGCCTGAAACAGACGGCGACATTTCAAAGGGTTCGCTACGCAGCGCCACCCCCAGGGCGGCGGCCCCCAGACGGCCACTCACCCAGATGTCGTCCCCGACATGTGCGCCACTACGGCGCAGGATGCAAGATGCATCCGGGACTTCACCCATGACGGTCACCGAAACGGAAAAACCGCCTCCTGGGCCGGAACGCGTCGTGTCGCCCCCGATCAGCGGGCAATCACACTGGCGGGCAAGCGTCAGAAAACCCTCTGCAAAACCGGCGAGCCATGTTTCCTGCAGAGCGGCCGGCAAGGACACTGCCATGAGACAGGCCAAGGGCCTCGCGCCACAAGCGGCCAGGTCGGAAAGGTTGACGGCGAGCGCTTTGTGCCCCACCGCCCTGGGGTCTGTGCCAGCAAAAAAATGTACACCCTCTGTGAAGGTATCAACCGAGGTGAGCAGTATGTGACCCGGCGTGAGTTGCAGGGCGGCGCAATCATCACCGATGCCCAGCGGCACCTGTGAACCCGCCCCGGCACCGTTGCGCAGTCCGAAATACCGGTCTATGAGCTCGAACTCGCCCGGCATGGCGCCTCAGCGCCCCGCCTCGGTGCTGCGCAATTGTCCGGCAATCCGATCGAGCACGCCATTGACATACTTGAAACCGTCGGTACCGCCAAAGGTTTTGGCCAATTCGATCGCTTCGTTGATGACCACCCGATAGGGCACATCCAGATGATGCGTCAGTTCGTGCGTGGCGGTGAGCAGCACGGCTTTTTCAACCGGGCTGAGTTCGTCCCAACCACGATCGAGATGGGGCGTGATCACAACCGAAAGCGACTGTGCGTCTCGGATGGTTCCGTGCAACAGCGAATCGTAAAGCGGCTTGTCTGCTTTATCGAAACCGGGGGCGTCGCGCAGATGGGCATCGATCGCACCGCTTTCGACGGGGTTGAGCAGCCACTGGTAAACGCCCTGCAGCGCCAGTTCGCGCGATCGTCTGCGCGCGTTGCGTGCATGCGGGCGAATGATTTCACTCATCGTCTGCCTCGGCGCCCGTGGTTGGCAATTGGTCGTCCAGATCGATCATGAGATTGGCCAACTCGACTGCGACACGCGCAGCCTCCACACCCTTTTCATGCATGCGGTCACGGGCCTGCGAGTCGGTGTAGGTGGTCAGCACTGCATTGGCAATCGGGATGCTGAAATCAAGGCCGACACGGGTGACACCCGCCGCGCTTTCGTTGCAGACCAGCTCAAAATGATAGGTACCACCCTTGATGATGGCGCCCAAGGCAACCAGCGCATCAAAGTCGCCGGAAGAAGCCAGACGCTGCAGCACCACCGGGATTTCGAGTGCGCCCGGAACCGTGAGGTGCAGGATATCGTCTGCCTCAACACCAAGCTCAATGAGTGTTGACTGACAGGCTTTCCAGAGATTGTCGGTGATTTCCTGGTTGAAACGCGCCTGCACCACACCGATCCGCAGACCTGCGCCGCTGAGGTTGTCTGGGCTTGCGCCGGGAGATTGGCTCATTGTTTTTCCTTGTTGACGTAACCGGAGACCTGCAGTTCAAACCCGGCCATGCTGGGCATCTTGCGGGGGCTGGCCAGCAGGCGCATTTTACCGACGCCGAGCAGCTTGAGAATTTGGGCACCGATACCATAGGTGCGCAAATCCATTTTAGCGTGCGGCACACTGCGCAGGTAGTCGTCACCCAACCGTTCCACTTCATCGAGTGCCTGAAACTGCGTGAAAAACTGTTCTGCGCCTTGATTGCAGTTGAGCATGACCAACACACCCTGACCCGCCGACGTGATGGCCTTGAGCGCAGCGGGCACGGAATAAGAGTGGGTGGACAGGGTGGACTCGAGCAGATCGATGACCGACAGTGGCTCATGTACCCGCACCAGTGTTTCGACACCGGGGTTGATGTCTCCGTGGACCAGCGCCAGATGGGCACCGCCTGTGGGTTTGTCACGCAAAGCCACTGCCCGGACGGGGCCAAAGGCCGTGTTCAGGGTGCGCTCGTGCACCAACTCAACCAGGCTTTCGTGGGCGGCACGGTAGTGGATGAGGTCGGCGATGGTGCCCACCTTCAGGCCATGCACTTTCGCAAATTCCAGCAGGTCGGGCAGACGGGCCATCGTGCCGTCGTCGTTCATGATTTCGCAGATGACCGAGGCCGGCGTCAAACCTGCCATGGCAGCCAGATCGCAACCGGTTTCGGTGTGACCGGCGCGCATCAGCACCCCGCCCTTCACTGCCGAGAGCGGAAAGACATGACCGGGCTGCACCAGATCCTCAGCCCGGGCGTTGCGTGCAACCGCCGTGCGGATGGTGTGCGCCCTGTCGGCAGCAGAGATACCGGTTGAGACCCCCTCGGCGGCCTCGATGGAAACCGTGAAGTTGGTGCCGTGTGAGGCACCGTTGCGCGTGACCATAGGACGCAGGCCGAGTTGCTGGCAACGGTCTTCGGTGAGGGTCAGGCAGATGAGGCCCCGACCATAGCGCGCCATGAAGTTGATGGCCTCCGGCGTGACAAAATCGGCCGCCATGACCAGATCGCCTTCGTTCTCGCGGTCTTCTTCGTCAACCAGAATGACCATGCGGCCATTGCGCAGTTCTTCGACAATTTCAAGGGTGGAACTGATACTCATGATGGAACACCCCTCACGGGCGCGCAATACAATCCGCTATTGTACGTCGCCCCTGCGCCCAGCAGCAAAGGCAAGAAGACACGCCATGAGTAAAAACAGGGCTGAGACAGTCAGGACGAAGACAACCGTGATGCCCAGCCCATGCGTGGCAAATGGCGTCAGGCCGCGGGTTCCGACTACCTCAGCCGACGCCACGGCCCTTTCGTTGTCGGGCATGCGCATGACCCAGTCCCCCCGTGCATTGATCACGCCGGAAATGCCGGTATTGGTCGCCCGCACCATGGGTTTTCGCAATTCGGCAGCGCGCACACGCGACATTTGCCCGTGTTGTTCCAGCGCCCACGATCCGCCAAACCAGGCCAGGTTGCTGACATTGAACAGCACATTGGGCTCGTCTGTGGCACTGCGCACCAGATGAGCCATTTCCTGCCCGAAAACATCCTCATAACAGACATTGGGCAGCACGCGCAGCGCACCGAGCTTGAAGGGAACCGGCGAACCCCGCCCCCTCGTGAAGTCGCCCAAAGGCATATTCATGAAATCCACGAACCACCGGAAGCCAGGGGGAATGAACTCACCAAACGGCACCAGATGCCGCTTGTCGTAACGCAGGGCCGGCTGCTCGGGCGCCCTCATCTGCTCTGGCAGCAGGGCAATGACGGAATTGGTGTAGATGTCATGACCGTCCTGCAGCGCTGCGCCCATGACAACCGGCACCTGATATTCAAACGCCAGTTCTGCAAACGCGTCCCGCCATCTGGCCGGGGCCTCCTGCCACAACACTGGCAATGCCGTCTCCGGGAACATCAACCAGTCGCCAGGCGCAGAGTCTTCTGCAGCCCGACGCCCGAGCATGATGGTGTCCAAAAAATTACGGGTGATATGGTCGGGGTCGAACTTGATGGTCTGCGACACATCCGGCTGCACCAGATGCACCCGCACAGTGGCCACCTCCTCCTGCCCCCAGTTGTGTGTCTTGAGAGTTTCACCGGCAAGGCCTGCAGCAAGGCAAAACGCTGCGACGGATGCGAATGCGGGACCAAGCCGGCGTGACACGCCGGACAACAAGAAGGCCGCCAGTGCCACCAGAAATGCAACACCATAGCTGCCGGCGAGCGGATAAAAACCGGCCAACGGGGTATCCACCCACGCCTCACCGGTCGCAAGCCACGGGAATCCGGTAAAAACAACGGCGCGCAGCCACTCTGACAATGCCCAGGCCATGGCGGCAACCACGGCTGTGACGCCCCAAGCCAAGGGCGATGGTGGCGGGGCCGAGGTCGATGAAAAAGGAGTTGCTGAAACGGCTGCTGCGGGTGAATTGAACCGGAGGCGCATGCGCAGCGCCACCATGATCAGCCCCGCCACCCCCAGCGCAAATGCAGGAAACAGCCCCATGTAAGCAGCCAGTGCGACCACAGCCAGTCCGGCAATCACGGCCGGAACCTCACCGAACTCGTGAAGGCTGATGTACAGCCAGCAGACACCGACCACAAACATGGCAAAGCCGTAGATCCAGCCCGTCAGTGCGCCCCGTCGGAAGCCCCGCAGCAATTGCCGTACCGAGGGTGACGGATTGCCGGTCGCGGTTTCGTCCACACCCGATTGACTTACAACCCCTTGCACCATATGCCACGCGGTCGCCAGACTGAAGATCTGCAGCCACGGGAGGGAGGCAGGCGCAAAGGACATGCACCAGGATGCTCCGGCGAGCGCCAGCAGACAGATGCGCCATGCTCCGACGGTACGCAACGCGCTAGAGATCAAACCCGACTGCCCGACGAAGAAGATGTGGATGCCCCGATTAAATGGGCTCCGGCAGAGGCACCCGGACGTCCGTTTGCGGATGACCCACCTGTGTCAGATAGGGTTGCCACCGACGTGTCGGATCCACTCGACCCGCCCACGGTATTCAAGCCACCCGACCCGCCGCCCTCGGATGCGATTTCCAGATAATCAGCCAACGTGCCTTCACCTTCTGCAGCGGCCTTGGGCAGACGATCCACTTTGAGCAGGTGCACCTGACGGGCATCGGCCCGCAACACCTCAAAGCGCATGGGCGAAAGTTCGATGACTTCACCGCGACGGGGAACACGCCCCAGATGGTCTGAGAGCAGACCGCCTACGGTATTGAACTCGGTGGTTTCAAACTGGGTACCAAACGCCTCATTGAACTGTTCGATCTCTGTGAGCGCCTTGACGCGATACACCGTTTCGCCGTGCCCCTGGTCGGTTAGCACGATGTTGTCGCTGGTCTCGTCGAAGTCGTATTCGTCTTCGATGTCACCCACAATCTGCTCAATCACGTCCTCGATCGTGATCAGCCCGGCCACGCTGCCGTACTCATCCACCACGACCGCCATGTGGTTGCGGTTATCGCGAAAGTCGCGCAGCAACACGTTCAGGCGTTTACTCTCGGGGATGAAAACCACGGGCCGGAGCATATCGCGCAGATCAAGCTCAGGGTCGTTCAACACCCTCAGCAGATCTTTGGCCAGCAGGATGCCGATGACATGGTCGCGGTTGTTCTCGTAGACAGGGAAACGGGAGTGTGTGGCCTCGACCACCTGCCGGACGATGTCATCAACGGGTTGACGGATATCCAGCATATCCATCTGCGCACGCGGCACCATGATGGCTTTGGCAGACACTTCGGACACCTGCATCACACCCTCGATCATGGAGAGCGCGTCAGCATCCAGAAGATTGCGTTCGTGGGCGTTGTGGAGAATTTCGTGCAGTTGAGCCCTGTCCTCGGGTTCGCGCAGCAACAGGGAAGAGAGGCGGTCGAGCAGGGAAAGCGAGCGGCGCTGGGCGGGTGCTGACGCCGAGGGTGAATCTGGCATACGGCCGGGCGGTCACAGCGTGTGGCGCCCCGAAGTTTCGATGAAACAAGCATACCAAAAAGCCGGCAAAAAAACCGTTTCATCACTGTGACAGCATCACCTGCCGGGCATCACCCGTTGATCAGAACCTCGCCACGCAGGGAATGGGGTAGCGCCGAGGCGATACGCACGTCCACCATCTGTCCGACCAGACGCTGTCCGCCGGAGAAGTTGACTACACGGTTGTTTTCGGTGCGACCAGACAGTTCGCTCTCGTCCTTGCGCGAGGTGCCTGTGACCAGCACCCGCTGCACCGACCCGACCATGGCCTCACTGATGCGGGCGGCATTGGCTTCGATACGCTGCTGCAGGACGGCCAGGCGGGCCAGCTTGTCGGCCTGTGGCGTGTCGTCGGCCAGATCAGCCGCGGGCGTGCCGGGCCGCGCGCTGTAGACAAACGAAAACGAGGTATCAAAACCCACATCATCGATCAGTTTGAGCGTGGCCTGGAAGTCGGCCTCGGTCTCACCCGGAAAACCCACGATAAAGTCGGAGGACAGGCTGATGTCGGGCCTGACCTGACGCAAGCGGCGGATGATGGATTTGTATTCGAGTGCCGTATAACCGCGCTTCATGGCCGACAGAATGCGGTCCGAACCGGCCTGCACGGGCAGGTGAACATGGTTCACCAACTTGGGAATGCGGGCATAGGCATCGATGAGCCGCTGGGTAAATTCTTTGGGATGCGACGTGGTGTAACGGATACGCTCAATGCCGGGGATTTCGGCAACATATTCGAGCAGGAGTGCGAAATCGGCGCGCTCCTCGCCCATCACACCCAGATAGGCATTGACGTTCTGCCCCAACAGGGTGACTTCTTTGACGCCTTGGTCGGCCAGATCGGCCACCTCGACCAGCACGTCCTCGAAGGGCCGTGAAACCTCCGGGCCCCGGGTGTATGGCACCACACAAAAACTGCAATAC
>SXZD01000221.1 GCA_005788065.1 Burkholderiales bacterium | reverse complement strand
CCGAACATCAGCAGCATGATGCCGATCTCGGATAACTGTGAAGCCAGTGATACATCGCCGACAAAACCCGGTGTGAACGGTCCAATGATGACGCCGGCGGCCAGGTAGCCTACCAGTGGCGGCAGTTTGAGTCGGACGGCTAGCAAGCCCATGACCAGGCTGATGCCCAGTGCGGCAGCCATGGTGGAGATCAGGGCGATGTCATGTGGCATTGGAACGGCTTTCAATCATCAACACGCCATTTTCCAACAAAAAGCTGATCTGTTTGTTCGTTTTTTTCGATGTGTCAGTTCGTTGCGCAGCGAGTCGGACTGTTTGCGTCCGGCGCTTGCACACGCACCCAAGTTCGCAGTTTAGGCAGACAGGATCCGCACTGGGTGCCGCAACGCAGCTTGGCCTGCAACTGCGAGAGGCGCTCGGCCTCTGTGCCATGTATCTGTGTCAGCGCGTCACAGATCTGTGCCTCTGCGACATCAAAACAGCTGCAGACCTGAGGGCTTGCAGGCTTCACGTGAATGGAGCGGTTGCGCAGTGCGCCCGGTGCCAGTAACTGTGCAGGGGAAGCGGGCAGGGCGGATCTGTCTGTCAGCAGGGTATCGAATAGTTCATGCCCGCTGATATCGCCCGACAGCCAATAGCCTGAAAGGCTGAGGTCCGCACTGGATAACTTCAGACATCGCTGCTGGCCGGCTCTGACATCTTCATACACGGCGACATCTGCGCCCTGCATGCTCAGCAGTTTGCGCAGCATCAGCAGAAAAGCCGCATGGGGCGGCTGTGGTGCTGCCGCACGTATCAGTAAGCCCGTTTCGTCCCGTCCGAACGGAACGGCGAAAAACATGGACAGATCGGCATGGCTGATGCAGCGGGCCTCTTCCATCAGTTTTTCCCGCAATGTCAAAACAGCATGTTCGGGGACCAAGACCCTTGCCATCAGTTGCCACGGCAGCGATACGCGCTCGACGCGGACTGCTGCATGTTTGAGTTCAGGCTGCTTTGAAACCGGGCAGAAGGTCGGGGTGGTCAATTCATTGATGCCACCATTGTGCATGAACTCGGATCCCCAATGCATGGGCAGGAAGACCTGCATGGGTGCGACGGATGTGCTTGATGAGGCGGGCATCACGATTGTGCCGCGCTTTGAGGTCAGCCGCACCGGGTCGTGCTCCTTGATACCCAGTCTGTCCATGTCTTGCGGATTCAATTCAACGACGGGCTGCTGCGCATGTCCGAACAGGCGCGCCAGCGTTCCTGTGCGGCTCATGGCATGCCACTGGTCGCGCAGTCGCCCTGTATTGAGACCGAAGGGATAGACTGCATTGCGCGGTTCGGCCAGAGGCTTGATGGCAACATCGGCAAAGCGGGCTCGTCCATCTGCAGTTGGAAATCGGCCGTCTGCATACAGGCGATTCAAACCCGTTGAAACGCCCATCGGCATGGGCCATTGTTGAGGGCCGATCAAATCCAGCATGTCGTAAGACAAACCTGTGATGTCCAGGTCTCGACCGCGTGTGGTTTCCCGGTGCTCATTCCAGACCGCTTCGACAGTCGGGTAGTCAAACAGTGCCGCACGCTGCGCGGGTGACAATGTTTCCGGCCCGATACGCTGTGACATCAGGCGCGCTACGTCACGCGCAATCACCCAGTCATGCCGGGCTTCTCCGACCGCTTTTACTGCAGGGCGAACACGGCTGATGCGACGCTCGCTGTTGGTGACCGTGCCGTCTTTTTCTCCCCAGGTAGTCGCCGGCAGCAAGATGTCGGCATAGCGGGCCGTCGCCGTGTGCGCATACGCTTCCTGCACGATCACAAACTCGGCACGTTGCAGCGCAGCCCTGACGGTTGCCTGATCAGGAAGGGACTGCGCCGGGTTGGTGCAGGCGATCCACAATGCCTTGACCTGACCATCTGCTGCCGCCTGAAACATCTCAACAGCCGTGCGGCCGGGCTGCGACGGCACATCGGGCAATCCCCACAGGGCGGCTACCTCTGCGCGGTGCTGTGCATTGTTCAAGTCGCGGTGAGCGCTCAGCAGGTTGGCCAAACCACCCACTTCACGTCCACCCATGGCATTGGGTTGCCCCGTCAATGAAAACGGACCTGCGCCCGGTTTGCCGATCTGCCCGGTGGCCAGATGCAGGTTGATGAGCGCTGCGTTTTTATCGGTGCCACTGCTGCTCTGGTTGAGCCCCTGACAGTAGAGGCTGAGTGTGGCCGGGCCTTTGAATTGTCGGGTGTGTTGAATGCCGCTGTCTGCACGTGCCGCGCTTGCTGTGCTTGCTCCACTTGCAAACCAGCGTGCAGCCGTCACGATGTCTTCTTCGCGACAACCGGTGATGCGGGCTGTTGCAGCGGGCGTGCATTCGCGCACCCGGTCACGCAGCTTTTCAAATCCGTGGGTGTGCTTTGAAATGTAGGCGTGATCGACCAATCCTTCCCACAGCATGATGTGCAGCATCCCGTGAAACAGTGCAACATCGGTACCCGGCAAGAGCTGCAGATGCAGGTCTGCCTGCTCCGCCGTTTCGGTGCGTCTCGGGTCGATGACAATCCATTTCTGTTGCGGGTTGTCGCGCTTGGCATCTTCCAGCCTGCGAAACAGGATGGGGTGTGCCCATGCCATGTTGCTGCCGGCAATCAGCACCGTCTGCGCATCGGCAAAATCTTCATATGAGCAGGGTGGTGCATCCGCCCCCAGTGTGGCTTTGTATCCGGCCACGGCACTGCTCATGCACAAACGCGAATTGGTGTCGATGTGGTTGCTGCCCAGCAAACCTTTCACCAGTTTGTTGAAGACGTAGTAGTCCTCTGTCAGCAACTGGCCCGAAACATAAATGCCAATGGCATCTGCACCGTGTTGCAGCCAGATGTCGGACAGCCTGTCACTGACCTCGGTCAATGCCGTGTCCCATGTGATTGCTTCGGGTGCAGCGCCCCTTTGGGTGCGTCGCATGGGGTGCTGCAGGCGCATCTGCTGTTGCAGGTCGGCCTTGGCGGTGAAGTGAAGGGTTGAGCCCTTGGTACACAGGCGTCCGAAATTGGCCGGGTGATCGGGGTCACCACGAACGGCGGTGATCTGATCGTCGCGACTTTCAATGATGACGCCGCAACCGACCCCACAGTAGGGGCAGGTTGATCGGGTTTCGGATGTGGGCAGCATCAAGGGTTTCGTTCAGCAACGTCGTTTGTCGGGATCTTGTGCGAGCGGTGTGAGTGATGCCCGCATAAGGATTCATTCAGCATTTGCGCCCGCATGGGCCTGCTACGGGCATAGGCAGATCTATGCCGTCGGTGGCCAATTGCGCGGCGTCCAGATGCACCTGCCCGTTGTCGATGCGCACCGCAAACACGGGCGTGCTACCTTCATCCGGAGCCTGCGCACAACCATCTGCAAAGCCGATAGTCCAGTTATGGAGGGGGCAGGCCACACCGGTGGCTGTCACGATACCTTGACTCAAGGGGCCACCTTTGTGCGGGCAGCGATCCAGCAGTGCGTGCACTTCATCGGCCTGGTTGCGGAACAGGGCAACCGGCGCACCCTGACTGCGGGCCACACGCCGCGAACCCAATACCGGAATATCTTCGACCCGACAGATGGCGACCCAGTCGCGTACAAGATCATTCATTTTCATATTCCCTGTTCCTCAGCCACGGTGGCACCGGTTGATTCTCCCTGGGCCGGGACCAGCGCATTGAATTGGCGCAAATCCACTTTCGCCTTGTCAAACTCGAACCACGGATCGGGTTCGCCATCCAGCGAGAATTGCAGTTGCTGCCACAGGGTCCTGCGTCCATCGTGGTCTTCCAGAATGCGGCGCTTGATATAGTCCAGACCCACACGGCTGACATAGTGCACGGTGCGTTCCAGATACCAGCCTTCCAATCGGTACAACTGCAGGAATGCGCCGGAGTACTCCAGCACTTCCTCTGCGGTCTTCAGTTTGCACAGAAACTGCGCCACTTCGGTCTTGATGCCACCGTTGCCCGCAACATAGATTTCCCAACCCGAATCCACGCCGATGACACCTACGTCCTTGATACCGGCTTCGGCGCAGTTGCGCGGACACCCGCTGACGGCCAGTTTGACCTTGTGGGGCGCATACATGCGCCACAAGGCACGCTCAAGGTCTTTGCCCATCTGTGTGGAGTCTTGCGTACCAAAGCGGCACCATTCGCTTCCCACGCAGGTTTTGACCGTGCGCAATGCCTTGGCATACGCATGACCGCTGGGCATGCCGATGTCTTTCCACACATTGACCAAGTCTTCCTTTTTAACGCCCAGCAAGTCGATGCGCTGGCCACCGGTTACCTTCACTGTGGGTATCTTGTATTTGTCCACGGCATCGGCGATGCGCCGAAGTTCATCCGCCGTGGTTTCTCCACCCCACATGCGAGGAATGACGCTGTAGGTGCCATCGCGCTGGATGTTGGCATGGCTGCGCTCATTGATGTAGCGGCTCTGCGGGTCGTCCTGCGCTTCTTTGGGCCAGGTGCTCAAGAGGTAATAATTGAGCGCAGGTCGGCAGCTTGCACAGCCCGATGGCGTACGCCAGTTCAAGTGACGCTGCACTGCCTCGATGCTCAGCAGTTTGCTGCCATCGGCCAGCGGTGTGCGAATGGCTTGGCGCACCTCTTCGTGGCTGTGGTCGGTGCATGCGCAGATGGCCTTCTTCTTGGGCGTGGCCGAATAGTCTCCTCCCGCAGTGAACATGATCAGCTGCTCCACTAGCCCCGTGCATGAGCCGCAGGATGCGCTGGCTTTGGTGTGCTTGCGAACCTCGTCCAGCGTGAACAGCCCCTTGTCCTTGATGGCTTTGCAGATGGTGCCCTTGTTCACACCATTGCAGCCGCAGACCTCGTCGCTGTCAGCCATCGCCGCAGCCTTGTTGTGGCCCTCATGACCGACGTCGCCGATATTGGATTCACCGAACATCAGTCGGTCGCGAATGTCAGCGATACTGCGACCTTCGCGCAGCAGCTTGAAATACCACGAGCCATCGACCGTGTCGCCATACAGGCAGGCGCCAACCAACTTGTCGTTTTGAATGACCAGTTTTTTGTAGATGCCTGCGAAAGGGTCGCTCATCACGATCTCTTCAGTGGCCTCTCCACCCATGAAGTTGCCGGCGGAAAATAGATCGATACCGGTTACCTTCAACTTGGTCGATGTGAGCGATCCGTTGTAGCGGGCAATGCCGAACTGCGCCAGATGATTGGCTGCAACCTTGGCCTGTTCAAACAGCGGAGCCACCAGACCATAGGCGATGCCGCGGTGTGCGGCACATTCCCCCACGCTGTAAATGCGCGCGTCGGTTGCCGTCTGGAGGGTGTCGTTGACCACGATGCCGCGGTTGCACAGCAGGCCCATGCTTTCTGCCAATGCGGTATTGGGGCGTATGCCCACGGCCATCACAACCAGATCGGCCGGCAGTTCGGATCCGTCCTTGAAGCGGATGCCGGTCACGTGCTCGTCACCGAGTATGGCTTCTGTTTGTGCGGGCATCTTGAAGGTCAGCCCACGGTCTTCGAGCGATTTTTTGAGAAGCCCGCCGGATACTTCGTCCAGTTGACGTTCCATCAGCCACGGCATGACGTGCACTACGGTCACGTTCATGCCACGCAGCATCAGTCCGTTTGCGGCTTCCAGTCCCAGCAATCCGCCACCGATGACCACTGCATTTTGGTGTGTGGCCGCCGCTTCGATCATGGCATTGGTGTCGGCAATGTCGCGGTAGGCGATCACGCCTCTGAGGTTCGCACCCGGAACCGGCAACATGAACGGGTTGGACCCGGTGCACATCAAGAGCCGGTCGTATTCGGCTGTGATGGTCTGGCCGTTTTTGCTGACAGCGGTAACGATACGCTTGGCGCGGTCAACGGCTGTGACGGTGGCGGACAGGTGCAAGGTGATGCCGTTGTCTTCATACCATTGCACCGGGTTGAGGATGATGTCGTCGACCGTCTGTTCGCCGGCGAGTACCGGCGAGAGCAGGAT
>SXZD01000220.1 GCA_005788065.1 Burkholderiales bacterium | reverse complement strand
GAGTTCCGGGAAGCCATCGGCAATCGCATCTAAGGTTGCGATGACTGCCAGTTGGCGTGTCCATGGAACAAATTTGCCAAAGCCAGTCCGCTGAAGGATTTCGAACACCGACCAGCCCTGCGACCGCAAATGCTCTGCGATTTCATGGTCTGGACAGAGGACGACTTTTTGCGCAACACCGAAGGCACATCCATACGCCGCATCGGCTTTGAAAGATGGCAACGCAACGTAGCCGTCGCATTGGGCAACGGCCCCGCCAGCACGGCTGCACTTCAGTCGCTGCAGACGGTACGCCAGAGAGCCACCGCACTGGTGCGGGAACACATCGACTGGGCTTTGATGCGGCTGTCTGAAAAACCTCAATGAAGCCGCACTGAAGCCGCAGTCAGCCCGGATGCTCAGCGACTGGCGTTGACGGTCTCGCGCAGCGTGATGATCTTGGCCAGATTGCGCAGCGTCTTGCGCATGAAACGCGTGTAGACAATGCCCAGAAACACGTTCTGGAAAATGGCTGCCCGCACGCCCATGAGGGGGCCGTCACGCAAGGTGAACGCATAGTTCCATACCACCAGCGTATCGCCCCGGTCTTCCAGAAATTCGAAACTGGCGTCGGCATGATCGGCCCAGCCCACGATAGGCTGGGTAAAACCCCGCCCCCGATAGGCCACTTTACGCCCCTCCACCAACTCGGTCAGCGTCTCTTCGATGACCGCACCGTCGGTAAAGCGAATGTTCTGCATGGCACCGACGTGATTGAATTGACCGCCGCCGGGTACATGACTGCTCTCGACAGCAGCGATCAGGGCGTCTGAATGCAGGAACTCCTCGGGCCGCAAGCGGGTGAAGATATCGAAACAGCGCCGGGGCTCGGCACCGACACGGTATTGCTCCGTGATTTTCAAAACGACTGACACGCCTTCTCCATCCCGAAATTTTTATTTGAGTGCGCGGATTATAACGCACTGCAACATTGAATCACCACCCTAAAAACAAGGTGTTGCGTGCCCGATGTCGCTTCGCGCGGCATGGAAAAAAAAGCTCGCGGATCAATCAACACCGGCCTGTCGCTGGCTTAAAAACTGCTTGGCAAACTCGAGAAAACGGCCTTCCACAATGGCCTGCCTCAGTTTGCGCATCAGTTGCAGATAAAAATGCAGGTTATGGATGGTATTGAGCTGGGCGCCCAGAAGTTCTTTGGCCTTGTCCAGATGATGCAGATAGGCCCGGGAAAAATGGCGGCAGGTGTAACAACTGCAGTCCGGATCGAGCGGCCGGGTGTCGTCACGGAACCGGGCATTGCGGATGCGCAGATCGCCCTTGCTGGTAAACAGCCAACCGTTACGGGCATTGCGGGTGGGCATGACGCAGTCAAACATGTCCACTCCCTGCCCCACGGCAAACACCAGATCCTCGGGGGTTCCCACGCCCATCAGATAACGTGGACGCCCCGACGGCAGGCGATGCCCCAAGTCGGTCAAAATGCGCTGCATATCCTCTTTGGGCTCGCCAACCGACAAGCCGCCGATGGCATAGCCATCAAAGCCGATCTCCTCAAGCCCTGCCAGCGACTCATGCCTGAGGTCTTCGTGCATGCCGCCCTGCACGATACCAAACAGCGCATTGCGGTTGCCCACCTCGTCGTGGGCATTGCGAGACCGCCGAGCCCAGCGCATCGACAACTGCATCGAGCGCGCCGCCTCATCCCGCGTCGCCGGGTACGGAGTGCATTCATCGAAAATCATGACCACATCGGAGTTAAGCACATGCTGGATCTGCATGGAAATCTCCGGCGTGAGAAACAGCTTGTCGCCGTTGATCGGCGAGCGGAAGGTCACGCCCTCCTCACTGATCTTGCGCAGGGCACCCAGGCTGAAGACCTGAAACCCGCCCGAGTCGGGGAGGATGGGTCCGTTCCAACCCATGAAACCGTGCAGGCCGCCAAACTTGGCCATGACCTCCAGCCCGGGGCGCAGCCACAGATGAAACGTGTTGCCCAGAATGATCTGTGCCGGCAGGTCGGCCAGCATCTGCGGCGTCATGCCCTTGACGGTGCCATAGGTACCCACAGGCATGAATATGGGCGTTTCAACCACGCCATGGGCCAGATGCAGTCGAGCTGCGCGGGCTTTGCCATCTGTGGCAATCTGATCAAACTGAAAGGCGGACAATGCCATCTCCCCCATGCACAATCCGATATTTTCCCCCGGGTCGGGTTTCTTTGGCAAAATGGGGTATTGTCTGAACCACCGTACAAATGACCAACCCAACGCTACCAAGCACCCAAACGCCAGAGTCCGTCCAACATTCAGATACCAACCCGGCATCTGCATCGGACGGACCCAGCGACTTCGACGCACAGGCATTCCGCACAGCCCTATCCCAATTCGCCACCGGCATCACCATCATCACGGCCACGGGCGCAGATGGCCGACGTGTGGGCGTGACAGCCAATTCTTTCAATTCCGTATCGCTGTCTCCGCCGCTGGTGCTGTGGTCACTGGCCCACAAATCCGGCAGTTTCAGCGGCTTTCAAACCTGCACGCATTTTGCAGTCAACGTGCTGGCGGCCGACCAGGAGCATGTGGCGCGGCATTTTGCGCAGCATTCGGCTGACAAGTTTATCGGTATCGAAACGGTGCCCGGCATGGGGAACAGCCTGTTACTGCCCGGGGCATTGGCACACTTTGAATGTCGCAAGCGCAGCGTCTACCCGGAAGGCGACCACAGCATCTTCGTCGGCGAGGTGGAACGCTTTGCATTCGAGCAGAAAGCGCCGCTGGTGTACCAGGCGCGGCATTACTGGCACTCAATGGGGTGACCGACTGGCCGGAAGGGCATCTTGAACATGCGCTTTGCTATCCAAAGGGGGTTCGGAAGTTGACTCCGCCGGATCGTATGCGAAAAATTGCGCCCGACCGTGCAGCGACCGTCCCGCAGCGGATCACTGATCCGCGAAGGGCCGAAGCGACGCGAAGACGGCGTTCGGAGGGCGTGGGAGACAGCAAACCGTTCCCCTTGAGTGCGCACGCCCTGAGTTGGGATGGCCTGCAAGGCGTAAACCGCAGACATAGCCGAAGCTATGGCGAGGATTTACAACGCCGCAGGGCGCCCAAATCAGGGATGGGCGCGCCAAGAGGGAATGGTTT
>SXZD01000219.1 GCA_005788065.1 Burkholderiales bacterium | reverse complement strand
GTCACCGAGTTGCGAGTCGCGCAACCGGCTGACAGCGTCATACTCATACAGACCCTGCTGGGCCTTGGTGGTGGACTTCACGTGCCACTGCAGCAGCTTTACGCCCAGTGAACGTGATACTTCCTCTGCCAGCAGGGTCTTGCCCGTGCCCGGTTCGCCCTTGATCAGCAGCGGTCGCTGCAGGGTGATGGCGGCATTGACTGCCAGTTTGAGGTCGTCGGTGGCGACGTAAGATTCACTGCCCTGAAAACGCATGGCTTTTCTGCTCCGCTGCAAAATGTGGGTGTGCCGGACTGTCCGCCGGTCTGTATCGAGAGGGGCCGGCATGCTTACATGCCTGCCAGAACGTTAAATGGTATCTCATGAAGCACTTTGCAGGGTGGAAATGGACTTGCTTGTTGGACGTTTTGCGTGCAAGGCGCTAGAATTCGGGCGTTTGCCCTGAAGTAAACCCGAATAAACCATAATACGAGAGCGTTCCATGAAACGGTTTGTCCTGACAGGTCTGGCGCTGAGCCTTCTGAGCTTTGGCGCAGTGGCTGCCGAAGGTGATGCCAAGGCTGCTGAAAGCAAGAACTCCATGTGCATCGGCTGCCACAGCATCCCCGGTTACAAGGCCAGTTTCCCCGTGGTCTACAGCGTACCCATGATTGCCGGCCAGAATGCCAAATACATCGAAGCGGCCTTGCAGGCCTACAAGAAGGGCGAGCGTGCGCATCCGACCATGCGCGCCATCGCCGAGTCCCTGAGCGATCAGGACATGGCCGATCTGGCCACCTACTACGCCGCCAAGAAGTGAGGTTGACGATGACACGTTTCGCACAATCCGCCGTTGTTGCCGCATCAGTTGCTGCATTCGGTGCGCTGTTTTCCGTTTCCGCACAAGCGGCTGATCTGGCAGCCGGCAAGGCAAAAGCCGAGCAGGCCTGCGCAGCTTGCCACGCCAAGGAAGGCAACTGGTCAGCCCCCATCGACCCGTCCTATCCCAAGCTCGCGGGTCAGTACAAGGATTACCTCTACCAGGCGCTGGTTCAGTACAAAGATGGCCGTCGCAAAAACGGCATCATGGCCGGCATGGCCGCTGCGCTGAGCAAAGACGAGATGAACAACCTGTCGGCATACTTTGCGTCATTGCCCACCGAGTTGAACACACATCGTTGAGACGGCAAGCCGGCGGTTTTTGACCGCCTTGCATGCGAGAAGGGCAGACATCACAGATGTCTGCCTTTTTTTCTGCCTGAAACTTCAATCCTGCTCGCCCCTGACGCACTGCAGGTAGCGCCGGTTATCGAAAGGCAGGCCATTGCGCTGCTGCTGCCAGATCTGTTCTGCGAGACATTCAAAGACGTGATGCGCTGCCTGGTGCTCGTCATCCAGTTTTTGTGCCAGATGCATGAAAGCAGCGCGGATGCCGGGAGGGTGGTCGATGCTGAGCTGTTCGCTGACAGCCAGATGCATGGACAGGTGCAGGAAAGGGTTGGTCTGACCCGCCTCCGGGCTGTAATCGGCTGACAGGGCACGGTCGCGGTCAGAAAGCAGGGCATGAAATTCCGGGTGCTGACCGATCCAGCCCGCTGCTATGGTTTCAGCCGGTGTCAGCAAGCTACCGTCTGTGTGTTTTTGCCACGCTTCAATAAAAAACAATCGGGCCTGGTCGCGGCTTGGGTTGAACATGACAATCCTGAAAACAGAAAACGGGTGCCTAAAATAACAGAAAGCCGGCTGCGAGCCGGTGGTTCAGCGCGGTGGTATGCCGATCGCGGGGCAGGTCCGGGCTATGTACCCATGCTGCCTGTCCGAGCGCACCTATCATGGGCGTATCGGGCCATTGTTGGCGCAGCACTTCCCATTCTGGGTCGTCCGTGTGGCACAAGGGGCTGCGCTCCATGCCGCCAGCCAGCAGGATCAGGCGACGGGTGGATGAGCGGAAGGCCGGTGTCAGGTTGTCATGCCAGGCAGCCACCTCTCGCCGGGCGCACTCTGCGGTGCGCGCTGCCAGGCAGATGGTGTCACCAGGGTTGACAGTTTCTGCCAGATGCAGCGCACCGTCCGCATGGATCTCGATCACTGGTATCCAGTCGGTGCGCTCCATCCGTCTGACCCCCACGCGCAGCGCGACCGGTTGTGTGTTGCGAGTGGGGCAGGCCAATGCCTTGCATGCGCTTGTTCCAGCGACTTTTTGCAGCAGCGGGCCGATGGCTTTGTCAACAGTCTGCCAGTCACAGAGCGTTTCCAGTCCTAGCGAATCGAAGCTCTGTATGCGGTGCGCCTGTATGCCTAGGGTGCTGTTGTCGTCGGTTCGCAAGTGCCCGTGCTGTATGGTGGGAAATGCATCGTTGTGGATGCCGTAGCTGACCAGTCCCAGCGCGTGAGTTTCATTTTCGTCGTTGGCTGCGCTGGCGGTGGGATCAGTCGGCGTGATGGGCGGTTCGTGCGGACCAAGCGTCAGGCTGAGTCGGGCTTTGTGCAGGCGCTCAGGCCGTTCGGGGATGACGGCCACCCCAATGGCTGGACGTTGGTGTTCGATGCGTCCGTCCACCACGATGCCTTTGCAGACACCGCCCCAGATCTGCAGGGTGCGTGACTCGCGCATGGCTGTTTGGCAAACCTCGCCCGCATGTTTGGCCCAGTGCGAGGACATAAAAATCAGCAGCGCGGCAATCTGGTCGGTTTGGCGACGCGCATGCGATTTTCCCAGCGCCCGGGCGATGGCATCGGTGATGAGGGAGGGTTCGGGGATGTCCCCGACACACAGGCTGGTGCCTATCATGGGCGCACGGGTTCACCTGAAAGAAGGAATTCCATTTTAGTGGATTGCCTGCGCAAGATGTGACCCGAATTGTTACACTCGCTCGGGTGTTTTTCGCCGGAATTCGCACAGGTGCGCAATGCCGCAGTTCGGGCAGTCCGGCGTGCGCGCCTTGCAGACGTATCGGCCGTGCAATATAAGCCAGTGGTGAGCGTCCTGTTTGAATTGCGCCGGTATGAGGCGTTCAAGCCGCTTTTCCACTTCCAGCACGGTTTTGCCGGGTGCAATGCCTGTCCGGTTTGATACCCGGAAGATATGGGTGTCCACCGCGATGGTAGGTTGTCCGAATGCGGTGTTGAGCACCACATTGGCTGTTTTTCTGCCGACCCCGGGCAGGCTCTCGAGGCTTTCTCTGTCCTGTGGGACTTCCCCGTTGTGCTTTTCCAGCAAGATGGCGCACGTTTCAAGAAGATGCTTTCCTTTTGAGCGAAAAAGACCGATGGTCTTGATGTGTTGCTCGAGCCCCGCCGGACCAAGTGCCAGTATGGCAGCCGGTGTGTTGGCCACCGGAAACAGCTTGCGGGTGGCCTTGTTCACGCCCACATCGGTTGCCTGGGCCGACAGCAGTACGGCCACCAGCAGTTCAAAAGGGGTGCTGTATTCCAGTTCGGTGGTCGGATGCGGATTGGCCGCCTGCAAGATGCTGAAAATCTGCTCGCGCTTGTCGCGGTTCATGGCGTCTTGTCCTCTGTCGGGCTGCTGCCTGGGGTGCTCTCCGGTTTGATGTCTGAGTCGATGCCCGGGGCGCTGTCTGTGCTGCTGCCCGCGCGCCGCAGTCGTGCCCTGAGCAAGGCCGCTGCAATGACGTCGCGTTTGCGTGCAGCTTCGGCTGGATCCGCAGTGCCGTGGGTCAGGGTGTCCAGATGGGCCGCTTTGTGCAGGGCTTTGGCCTCCAGCCTGGCTTCGTGTTCTTGCTTCTGGCGCTGCAGGCGCAGGTCCCTGCTGTGCATGCGCACGCGGGCGGCGTGAGCCTGTTGGCGGGTCCAGTGGCTGTGCTGCGGTACATGGGTGAGTTCGATGCAGTCAACGGGGCAGGGCGGTATGCACAGTTCGCAGCCGGTACAGAGGGATGCGATGACCGCATGCCGCTTTTTGTTGGCGCCGATGATGGCATCAACCGGACAGGCCGTGATGCAGAGGGTGCAGCCGATGCAATGGTCGCCCTGGATACTGGCGATCAGCCGGGGCTTGGTAGGGCCGTAGTCAGGGTCCAGCGGGATGACGGGTACGCCCAGTACACCGGCCAAGAGCGACACGCCGTCCTGTCCGCCCGGCGGGCAGCGGTTGACAGGCGCGGCACCCTGCGCCATGGCATCTGCATAAGGTCTGCAGCCGTTATAGCCGCACTGTCCGCATTGCGTTTGTGGCAGGCAGTCGTCCAGTGCTCTGGCGACGTCCTGCCAGGGTGTTTCAGCCATGTTTCCTGATGAATTCGGTGATCTGGGGACGGATCATCTCACGCCAGCGGCGTCCACTGAAAATGCCGTAGTGTCCGGCACCTTCTGCGATCAGGTGTTTCTTCATTTGGGTCGGAATATTGCTGCACAGATCGTGCGCGGCCTGGGTCTGTCCGCTGCCTGAGATATCGTCAAGTTCACCTTCGATAGTGAATAGCGCAGTCTTCCGGATATCTTCGGGTGCCACGCGCTCGTCTTTGACATACCAGTTGCCCAACGGCAGGGCATGCTCCTGGAAGACGATGCGGATGGTGTCCAGATAGTACTCGGCCGGCATGTCCAGCACGGCGTTGTATTCGTCATAGAAGCGGCGGTGCGCCTCAGCACTCTCTCCGTCACCCTTGATCAGATGTTCGTAAAAGTCGTAGTGCGAATTGACATGCCGGTCCGGGTTCATGGCCACGAAGCCGGCATGCTGCAAAAACCCCGGATAGACCCGGCGCAAGAAACCCGGATAGTTGTGCGGCACCGTGAAAATGACGTTGTTCTCAAACCAGGAATAGGGTTTGGTAACAGCCAGTGCATTGACGGTCGTCGGACTGCGCCGTGTGTCGATTGGGCCGCCCATCATGGTCATGGTTTTGGGAACCAGGGGGTCGCCACGCGAGGACATAAGCGAAACAGCCGCCATCACAGGCACTGTGGGTTGGCAGACGGACATGACGTTGACGTTCTCGCCCAGAAAATGAACGAACTGGATGATGTAGTGCACGTAGTCGTGCAGGTGAAAGACGCCCTCGGACAGCGGCACCATCTTGGCGTCCTGCCAGTCGGTGATGTACACCTCGTGATGGGGAATCAGTGCCTTGACCGTATCACGCAGCAGGGTCGCAAAATGGCCGGACAGGGGGGCCACGACCAGCAACTTGGGCTGGGGAGGGTGTTCCTTGCCGTTTGCATTCACTTTTTTGAAGTGCAGCAGGCTGCAGAAGGGTTTGTTCAATACACTGCGTTGCAAAACGCTGACCGGTTGGCCATCAACCTCTACTTCGGTGATACCGAATTCCGGCTTTTCATACGGTTTGCCCAACCGGTGCAGCAACTCATAGCCTGCGGCGATACGACGTGCAAAAGGTGCATAGGCCAACGGGCTGAAAGGGTTTGTGTAGAGGGAGGCTCCCACTTCAGCCATGGAGCTGATGGGGTGGAGCAGAGACTTCTGGAATTCGTGAAACTGGTAGAGCATGCGCGCCTCTTCGGTCTAGCGTCGGTCGTCGGTGTGAGCCCGGCGGCACTTGGTGATGGATTATCAGGCGTTTTTTGTTGCGTTGCAACAATTATGTGCGACTGTGCATGGTGTAAATCCTTGTTTTGTGCCTGTACCCTGTGCTCACCAGTAGTTCTCAACGGCGATATGCCCCGGTGCACTGCGTCTGCTGGTGCGAAACCCGCGCTCTGCCAATGCCTTGCGGACATCTTCCACCATCTCAGGGTTGCCGCAGATCATGATGCGCGAGCGATCATGGTCCAGCGGGAGTCCGGCCGCTTTTTCCAGTTCACCGTTGCCCAGTAATACTGGCAATCGCTGGTGCAGCATGCCGTCGCCGCTTTCCCTTGTCACAACCGGAATGTAAACCATATGTTTGTCGTGAAACTTACAAAGTTCGGCAAGTAACGGATTGTCGGTTAACCCCGCTATCTGATCGCGATAAACCAGTTCAGCGGACTCGCGCACGCAATGGACCAACACGATGCGCTGATACTGCTGCCACACGGTGGGGTCCTGCAGGATGGACATGAAGGGGGCCAAGCCGGTACCGGATGACAGCAGCCACAGTTCGGATCCGCCCTCGAAGCGGGCGAGCGTGAGAAAACCGAAAGCCTGTTTGTCCACCAGCAGCGTATCGCCGGCTTTGAGCCGAACCAGTTCGGATGTGAACTCGCCGTCGGGCACCACGATGGAAAAAAACTCGAGATGGTCTGCATAGTCGGCGCTGACAACCGAGTAGGCACGCCATGCAATTTCATCAGGCTTGCCGGCGGCAATGCGGTGCACGCCCAAGCGCAGAAACTGACCCGGCGCAAAGCGCAGACCCGCATGGCGGGTGGTGCGGAAGGAAAACAGCTTGCCCGGCACCCAGGTGTGTACCCAGGTGACGGTTTCAGCGGTGTACTTCTCGGAGGTAGTGCTCATCTGGAAAACTGGCCTGCTGCGGTATGGGTGGAGCGACAGGCGAGTATTGTCGGCGCGATTCAGCGCTCCAGATATTGGAGTTTGTCCTTGACGTCTTTCCAGTTGTCGGCGTCGGGCAGATGCTCCTTCATGCGGGTAATGCTCGGCCAATTGCCTTTGGAGAGCTCTACATTGAGCTTGATGAAGGACTGCTGGTCGGCCGGAACGTCTTCTTCTGCATAGATTGCATTGACGGGGCATTCGGGGATGCAGACAGCGCAGTCGATGCATTCGTCCGGATAGATGACCAGAAAGTTGGGGCCTTCGCGGAAGCAGTCAACGG